>JBMFPL010000222.1:0-6201 GCA_049969115.1 Bryobacteraceae bacterium
AGCGCAGAATCCGGCGCGCGCTCATGGAAGCGCCGAGACTGGGCTGCTTCAATTTTCATCCTGCGCCGCTGCCTGAGATGCGGGGCGTGGGCGGCTACAACTTCGCCATTCTGGAGAACCGGGACCGGTACGGGGTTTCGGTGCACTGGGTCAGCGAGGAAGTGGACGCGGGCGATCTGGTGTGGGTGAGGCGGTTCGCCATCGAGCCGAGCCAGGAGACGGCCTGGTGGCTCGAGCGCAAGGCGTAGGCAGCGCTGTGGGAGCTGTTCGTCGAGTTCGTGGCGCTCGTCGAGCGGGGCGAGAAGATTCCCCGGGTACCGCAAGGCGAGGGCCGCTACATTTGCCGGCGCCAGATGCTGGCAGCCATGCGCATCGAGCCGGACGACCCGCCGGAGCTGGTGGACCGCAAGGCGCGGGCTTTCTGGTTCCCGCCTTTCGAAGGCGCTTACGTGGAGCGCGGCGGCCGCCGGTTCACCATCGCTCCCGAGCTGGGCTTGCGCCAGGCGGCGGCGATGGTTTCAGGCAACGGGAGGCGGTGGTGATTTGTTTCGCGCGCCCGGATTTGAGCGAGCTGGAAGAGCGCTATCTGCTGGAAGCCTTCCGCAGCCAGTTGGATCTCTTCGACCGGGCTGTTCGTGGAACGCTTCCAGCGCGAGTTCGCGCGGTTGTGCGGGACGCGGTCGGCCATCGCTGTGGCCAACGGCACGGTCGCGCTGCACTTGGCGCTCATGGCCATGGACGTGCGGCCGGGCGACGAGGTGATTGTCCCCGCGCTCACTTACGTGGCCACGGCCAACGCGGTGCGCTACGCGGGCGCCGAGCCCGTGTTCGTGGACGTGGATCCGGCGACCTGGTGCCTGGACGGCGCCTGCTCGAGGCAGCGATCACACGGCGCACGCGCGGGATCATCGCCGTGCACCTTTACGGGCATCCCGCGGACATGGACGCCATCCGGCAGGTGGTTGCGGTCCATGGGCTGTGGGTGATCGAGGACGCGGCGGAAGCGCACACGGCGCGTTACAAGGGGCGGCCGGTGAGAAGCTTGGGGCGCGCGGCCGCGTTTTCCTTTTACGGCAACAAGATCTTCAGTTGCGGGGAAGGCGGCGCGGTGACGGTGGACGACGAGCACTTGGAGATCCGCATGCGCATGCTGCGCGGGCAGGGCATGGATCCCGCGCGCCGCTACTGGTTCCCGGTAATCGGCTACAACTACCGGCTGAGCAATCTGGCTTGCGCCCTGCTGTGCGCGCAACTGGAGCGGCGCGAGCAGATCCTGGCGCGCAGGCGGCGGATCTTCGCCCTTTACCGCGGGCTGCTGGAAGGGATCCCGGGCATCGGCCTGCCTCCCTCGGCGCCGTGGGCCGAACCGGCGCCCTGGGTGTTTTCAATCACAGTGGACGAGCGGCGTTACGGGCTCGACCGCGACCAGCTCGCGGCGCGACTGGAGGCGGTGGGCGTCGAAACTCGCCCGTTTTTCGTGCCTCTGCACCAGTTGCCGCCCTACCGGCCGGAGTCGCTCGGGCGCTGCGAGTGCCTGCCGGTGAGCGAGTGGTTGGGCCGGAGCGGGCTGAGCTTGCCAGTGCACAGTGGGATGACAGAGGCCGACGTGGAAAGGATCGCAGCGGCGGTGCGGACGGGCTGCCGCGCGGTGGGTGTTTTGCACCCGGTGGGCGTTTGAGGCGGAGGGAGCGCGAATTGGCGCGGGGTGTCTGGGGAGCACGGGCGTGGCACCGCAAGGGCGGAACGCTGTCGCGGGGATGGTCTGGTGGCGCGGTGCGCCCGGCGGGCGTCTGGGTGACGGGCCAGGCCGGCAAGATGTTGGGGCGTGGGCGCTGCCGTGGCGGGACAAAGCCGAGGTGAGAGCCTTGCGGATCGTGATTGACGCGCGGCTGGCCGGGAACGGTCGCGGAGGCGGGGTGGAGACGTTGGTTGTCGGCCTGGCCAGGGGACTGTCCGCACTGGAGGACGGGGACGAGGAATATCTGTTTTTGACCGCGCGAGGGGCGGACGAGTGGTTGAGGCCGCATCTGGCCGGCCCGTGCCGAATTCTGGAGGGGCCGCCCCCGCCCTGGCCCGCGGTGCACCACATCGAGGTCACGATCGAACACCACGGTTTCCAGGGAGCGGGCGGGGCGGCGTGGGAGAAAGTGCGCACCTTGCCGGATCGCGTTGCCGTGCCGCTGGCGCTGAGCGATGGAAGCATCGAGCGTGCCCGCGCCGACCTGGTCCATTTCAGCTTTCAAGAGGCCTTCCTGACGGAACGCCGAGAATTTGCCAGCCGCACGATTTGTAACATCTGCATCTGCCCGAGAACTTCGCCGCCGCGACGATCCTTTACCGAGAGATCACCTACCGGGCCTTCTGCCACCAGGCGAGGATGGTGGCGGTCGGATCGCGGTGGACGCGGGAGGATCTGATCCGTCACTACGGGTTGCCCGAGCAGAAGGTGCAGGTGGTGGCGACGGCGCCGCTGATCGAGGCCTTCGACAACTTGACGGCGGAGGAGATCGTCCGCGTGGGGGAGGGACTGGGATTGCCCGGTGAGTTCCTGCTTTACCCGGCGCAGACCTGGCCGCACAAGAACCGCCTTGGGCTGCTGGAGGCCCTGCGCGTGCTCAGAGAACGAAGCGGGCTGGCGCCGCCGCTGGTGTGCACCGGGTACCGCAACGATTTCTACCCGAGCATCGCAAAGCGCGTGCGTGAGCTGGGACTGGAGCGGCAGGTCGTGTTTCCGGGCGTGGTGAGCCGGCGGGAGCTCGTGTGTCTGTATCGCGCCTGCCGCGCGGTCGTGATCCCGACGCGTTTTGAAGCGGTGAGTTTTCCGCTCTGGGAAGCCTTCGCGGCGGGCGTGCCGGCAGCATGCTCGCGGGTGACCTCGCTGCCCGAGCAGGCCGGCGACGCGGCGCTGCTGTTCGACCTCGACGACGTGGAAGCGATGGCGGAAGCGATCCTTCGGTTGTGGACGGACGGGGAACTGAGGCGGGAGCTCGCCGAGCGGGGCCGGCGGCGGGCGGCGTACAGTTGGGAGCGGACGGCGCGGTTGTTCCGTGCGCATTATCGCAGACTCGCGGGCAGCAGGCTGGTGCAGGAGGACGAACAGTTGCTGGCGGCGCCGGCGCCGGTGTGAGGAAGCGGGCGCGAAAAAGTTTCAAATCGCGGGGCGGGAACGCCGATAAGGGGAGTGAGGCCGCGCCCCGGGTATCCGAACCCAAGGAGAACCCGGGCCCGGCAGGAAGCCGGGAAGCGCGGCGCAACAGGATGTGAAGAGATGTTTTCGGTGGTAACCAACGTCAACTCGCTCATCGCCCAGGAAAACCTCCGGGTAAACAACGAATTCCAAAGCCGCACCATCCAGCGGCTCACCTCGGGTTATCGCATCAACGCCTCCGGCGATGACGCGGCGGGACTGGCGGTGGCCAACAAGTACCGCAGCGACATCGCGGAGCTGACGCAGGGCGTCCGCAACGCCAACGACGGCATCAGCGCGCTGCAAATCATTGACGGCGGGCTGAACAACATCGCCAAGATCCTGGACCGGCTGAAGACGCTGGCCACGCAGTCGGCTTCGGGAACCTTCACCGGCAGCCGCGTGACGCTGAACACCGAGTACCAGGCGCTGCTGGCGGAAATCAACCGGCAGGCGTCCAACATCGGGCTGGTCGAGGGAGGCACCTACAACACCGTGCTTCAGGTCTACATCGGCGGTGGCTCCAACCAGGCCAACGCCAAGGTTACGGTGGACCTGAGCGGGCCACTAAACCGTGTGGACGCGACCAGCCTGGGCATAGGGGCAACCAGCGTGGCGGCCGGCGGCACGACGCTGGGCAACGTGGATCTGAACGGGACCACGCTGTTCCTGGCAGGCGGTTCGCAGACGTTCACGTTCAACATCTACGACGCCACCTTGGGGCAGACCGGCACGGTGACCGTGACGGTGACCGGCGGGGCCAGCGGCATCACCGGCTCGGCGGCGCTGACGCAGTTGAACAACGCGCTGGCCAGTTACGGGATCTCGGCCACCACGGACGCCAACGGCTACCTTGCCTTCGGCGGGACCCGCGCCTTCGTGGCGAAGGCGCAGGCGGCCTCAGCAGGGACCGGGCTGGCGGCCGGCACGGCGGCGAGCGACAACGAGGGCGTCTACCGGCTGGCGTCGGCTAACTTCACCGCGGTGGCCAGCTCGGCGGAGACCGAGGTGCTGGTCTTCCAGAACGCCAGCGGTTCGGTGGCGGTCACGCTGGATGAGACTACTGGCGCTTCGGTGGCCAAGGCGGTCGAGGCCATCAACGCCAAGACCGCAGCGCTGGGCATCTACGCCCTGGAAGGCGAGTCCTCGAGCCAGATCACCATCCAGAGCGCCAGCGACTTCAGCATCGTGGTGACGCAGGACGGCAGCTCCAGCACGGGTCTGGCCGCGGGCACCGGGACGCTGACCGTATCGGAGCCTTCGACCAGCGCCACCACCACGGCCAACGCGCTGGCTGCGCTGTCGGCCATCACCACGGCCATCGCCAACCTGGGTCTGGTCCAAGGGCGCGTGGGAACGGGCCAGAACAAGCTCCAGTACGCCATCCAGCTCGCGCAGTCGCAGATCGCCAGCTACTCGGCGGCCGAATCGCGCCTGCGCGACGCGGATATGGCGGCTGAAGCCGCCAACTTGACCAAGGCGCAGGTGATGCAGCAGGCCTCGCTGGCCGCGATGGCGCAGGCCAACGCGGCGCCGCAGGCTGTTCTGGCGCTGTTGCGCGGCTGATGAACCCCCGCATCCGGAGCCGGGCCACAGGGTGCGAGCCTGAGGCTCGGCTCCTGTTTTCTCGAGGATGAGAGGGAATGGCCAACAGTACGCTGTTCACGGGCGCGAGCCGCTATGCAGCGGACTTCCAGGGCCTGATCGAGCGCGCAGTGGCCATCGCCTCGCTGCCGCTCAAGCAGTTGCAGGGCACGCGCGATTCCCTCCAGGCGCAGGCATCGGCCTTGGAAGAACTTCAGCGGGCTTTCGAAAGCCTACGCAGCGCGCTCACAGGGCTGCAAAACATCCGCGGGGTGAGCGGCTATACCACAGCGATCTCCAACGGGGCGGTGCTGAGCGCGAGCGTGGGCGCGGGCGCCATGACCGGGGTGTGGAGCATCGAGGTCACGAGCCTGGGCGCGTGGACGAGCACGCTGAGCAAGGACGGCCTGACCACGGTCACCGATCCCTCCTCGCAGAGCGTCAGTTCGTCCGCCAGCTTCACGCTGACGGTGGACGGCGAGAGCAAGGTGATCACGCCCGCCGCCAACACGCTGGCCGCCCTAGTAGAGGCGATCAACCAGACGGGGCTGGATGTGGAGGCCTCGATCGTGAACGTAGGCAGCGGCAACGCGCCGGACTACCGGCTTGCCGTTCGCAGCACGAAGCTGGCGGCGGTACGCATCCAGCTCGAGGACGAGTCGGGCCAACTGCTGGACACGCTGGCTACGGGATCGCCGGCTACGTTCAAAGTCAACGGCATGGCGCGCACCATCGAAAGCGATAGCCGTACCGTGACGCTGGCGCCGGGCCTGACGATCACGCTGCTGGGGACGAGCGATCCGGGCGTGGCTACCACGGTGACGGTGTCGCGCTCCGCCAGCGCGCTGGGCAATGCGCTCTCGGCGTTGGTGACCGCTTACAACGCAGCGGTGGACACGCTGGACAAGCACCGGGGCAAATCCGGGGGCGCGCTGGCTGGCCAGAGCATCGTCCGCTCGCTGGGCGATGCGTTGCGTGAAATGATGCGCTACGACAGTGGCGACGAAACGCTGCGCACGCTGACCGACCTGGGGCTGAGTTTTGACGACAAGGGCAAGCTATCGCTCGACGTCTCGGTTTTGCAGAGCGCCACCGGGGACTGGCAAAGCACGCTGGATTTTCTGGGCAGCACATCTGGGGGAGGTTTTCTAGGCTGGGCACAGGGGGTGCTCGATTCTCTGCTCGAGTCCGATGGCGGCTCGCTGAGTCTTGCCAGCAAGAGCTTACGCGATGAGATTACGGCGCAGGACGAGCGCATCGAGGCCGAGCAGGAGCGCGTGGACCGGGTCCGGGAAGATCTGGCGGCGCGCATGTCGGCAGCCGACGCGATGATCGCGGCCATGGAACAGCAGGCGCTCTACATCACGAACCTGTTCGAGTCCATGCGCATCGCGGAGCGAGCGTACTCGTGATGACGGGATCCGTAGGAG
>JBMFPL010000223.1:0-6195 GCA_049969115.1 Bryobacteraceae bacterium
CGGCCGGAGCTAGCGACGCGGGAACCAGCAACAGCGACCCCGTCAGGATCTGCCGGACGGTGCGCTTGCCGTCAATATCCACGACGGGCAGCATGCGAATGCCACCCCGCCCGTAATCGTCGCGGTACAGCCATCCGATGGCCAGAAAATGGGGGAACTGCCAGAGAAACAGGATGGCGAACAGCACCCAGGCGGGCGGCCCGAGCGTTCCGCAAGCCCCTGCATAGCCCATTAGCGGCGGCATGGCGCCCGCTATGGCGCCCACAGCGGTGGCGTGGGGGGTGCGCGGCTTCAAGGGCGTGTAGGCCAGCAGGTAGATCAACAGCGTGGCAAGCCCGCACAGCGCCGCCAGGGGCGTTGCACCCAACCACAGCTCGAGGAAGCCGGCCAGCGATATAACCAGACCGAAGACCAGCGCCCGCCAGGGCGTCACCCGGCCCGAAGGAAGCGGCCGGTTCCGCGTCCGCTGCATGCGAGCGTCCGCTTCCCGCTCGTACCATTGGTTCAGGGCAGCCGTGCCCGAAGCCAACCACGCCGTGCCCAGGAAGGTGTGCAGCAGCCGCGCCAGATCCCAGCGCCCAGCGCTGCCGAAGTAGTATCCCACGCCGGCGCTCAGTACGATCAACCAGGTGATGCGTGGCTTGGTCAGCTCGATATAGTCTTTCATCCTCCCGCCTGGAGGCCTCGGGCGCTTTCTTCCGGCGGCATCACCCGGCGGACGCAGCGCTGCGCTTCGGCGGCCAGCAGGAATGCGCTTGCCATGACCAGCGCGCCGGCGGCCACATGGCTCACGGTAAGCGCCACCATGCCCGGATGCGGGCCAGGGTCCCCCTCCCATAGGATGCGGCTGAGGTAGGCTGCGATGCCGAGCACGATCTGGATTCCGGTGAGCCAGAGAAGGCGCCGGGCCGCGCTCCCCAGCGGCCGGTGCTTCGGGCTGGCGCCGATCACGCTGATGCCCGCCGCGAACACCAAGGTCCCTAGCACCAGCGCCCCCACGATGTGCGGGACAATCCCCAGCGCCTTGTGCCGGTAGCCTGCACCCAGCAAGAGTTGGATCACGATGGCCGGAGGCAGCATCCAAACCATCACTTTCAAAGGAGGGGAGCCGGCATCCTCCACCAGCTCGGGCTCGCGCTGCCAATCCGCCGAGCTGCCGCGCGCGATCACAACGATGGCGGAGAAGAACAACTGCGCCAGGCACGCATGGCTTATCGAGACAGCCGCCGGCAGTCTCATCAGGACCGTTAGGCCCCCTAGCAGCCCCTGCACGATGACCGCCGCCAGCGCGGCCGCGCCCAGCCTTTTTAACCAGCGCGCGCTCGGAGAGCGCCACAGCCACACAGCCAGAATGATGGTCAACAGCCCGACCGTGGCAGCGATCATGCGGTGGCCGTGTTCGTAAACGACGCCCCCTTGCATGGGCGGCATCAACTGGCCGAAGGAGAGCGGCCAATCAGGCACCGCCAGCCCTGCTTCATTGGAAGTGACCAGCCCGCCCGCCACGACGAGAACGAAAGCCGCGGCGGCGGTAAGGACAGCGTACCGGTGCAGCCACCTTCCAGGCATCGCGTGCTCCTCGCGCCGGGATCCTACCCAGCTTCGTCTTCGCTCATTCTACCAGCCACGACCCGCCCACCCGAGGGGAAAACAGCCCGAAAGCAGTCGCTCGGTGCGTGGGCTTGCGCCGACGTTGTGGCGCATCAGGCGTCGGCGGCGCGCCCGATCGGTCGGCTACAATGACCTCGGTGTCCGCGATCTCGTTCTGGGAGGCTCGACGCTGCGTCATCGAGCAGGTCTCCCATGCCTGTCCCAGGCCACCTGTGGAAGTGGTGGAGCTGGAAGCGGCTGAGGGTCGGGTGCTGGCTGAGGACTTGTACGCCGATCGCGATTACCCGCCATGCGACCGCTCGCTGCGCGATGGCTACGCGGTGCGCGCGCCGGACACGCCCGGCAATCTGCGCATCGCCGGAGAGGTCCGCGCGGGCACGCGGCTGGAGCGCGCGCTTGATCAGGGCGAGGCGGCAGAGATCATGACCGGCGCCCCGCTGCCCATGGGCGCGGACGCGGTGGTGATGTACGAGGAGGCGCAACGCGACGGCCTTTTCGTCAACGTGCCTGCGCCGGTCGAGGCGGGTAGCTGGGTGAGACGTCGCGGCGAGGAAGCTCGCCGCGGCGAGCGCTTGCTGGCGGCGGGCCACAGAATCGGTTTTGCCGAGATCGCCTTGCTGGCGGCTCTGGGCAAGCGCCGCGTGCAGGTCTACCGCCGGCCCAAAGTGGCGATCCTGGCCACCGGCGACGAAATCGTGGAGCTGGATTGCGAGCCTGCGGAACACCAGATCCGCAGCTCTAACGCTTGGTCGCTGGCAGCGCAGGTCCGGCGCGCCGGCGGCCTGCCCGAACTTCTGCCGGTGGCCCCGGACCGCCTCGAGGCGACCCGGGAGCTGATCGCGCGCGGGCTCGAGTCCGATCTGCTGCTGATTTCGGGCGGCGTTTCCGCGGGCAAGTACGATCTGGTGGCGCCGGCGGCGCGCGGCCTCCACGCGCAGTTCTTCTTCTGCGGAGTCCGCATGCAGCCCGGTTACCCATTGCTGTTCGGGCGGGCGCGGGGCACGTTCTTTTTCGGCCTCCCGGGCAATCCCGTGTGCACGATGGTGGGGTTCGAAGCGCTGGCGCGCGCAGCGCTCGAGTTGCTGGCAGGTCAAAGCGAGAGCGTGTTGCCGGTACTGCTGGCTCGCCTCGCCACGCCTTTCCGTCACAAGCCGGGCGTGACGCGGCTCGCACCGGTACGGCTGAACGCGGATGGGTACACGGTCACGCCGATCCCCTGGCGCGGATCGGGTGACATTTTCACACTGCCGCGATGCCACGGCTTCCTCATTGCCGACGCGGATCGCGAATCCTACCAGGCAGGCGAGCTGGTGCGCGTGCTGTTACGATGACAAGGCCGCCGGCACGGGGGATCCCGCAGTTGGTCGAGGAAAGTTCCCGGAATTCGGTTGCGGGGAGCAGGGGCCGCGTTGCGGCTCGGTCTCGGGCGGTCCTGCGGAGCCGGGGCCCTCGTCCGGCACCGTCCGCCGGCATGCCTCGAACTTTTGCCGCGTGCGCGAAAGGGAATGGCCCCTCCAGCGTTCTCGCTAATTCGGTGCTCGACTGATTTCTCCTACCGCCGCCCTGGCCGCCTCGACGATCGCCGAGGCTGCGGCCACCGCCTCTTCGGCATCTTCCCGGAGATAGGCATCGGCCGGAATGAGAGGCTCGGGCAACGCGTCGGGATACCGCGCGGTCAGGTAATGGCGATCGAGGCGCTTGCCGGCGTTGACCAGACTCGCCAAACGCGGCTCTTGCTGTGCAGCTTGCTCGAGCAGGGCGGAAACCGAGTGGAGCGGTGCGAGGCGGGCCCCTTGCGCCAGCAACACCGCCTTCAGCGCCTTCTGCGCCGCCTGTTCAGCAAAGAAAGTCGCATAGCAGAAAACGCCCTGCTCCATTAAATTGCGGGCCTGCGTCAAATCGAATTCGGCCTAGCGCAGCCAGCGGCGGGCATTCTGGTGCGAGCGCTTCATCGCTCATCCTTTGGATATAGAGTTATGGCGTCGGCCAGGGCACTCAGGAGGAAAGGATTCTCGTTCTCCACCATGCGCTCGAACTCCTCTGGGGTGTAAACGAAAACGTCCGCGCGCACAGGCAGAAGCGGAACCTCGAGCAGCCGCCGGATGAATCGCTCGGTGGTGCGCTTGATGATGATCAGGTCTAAGTCGCTGTAAGCGTCTTGTTAGCCGCATGCGGCCGAGCCGAACAGCAGGATGCGCTCGACAGGCCCGTATTCCTCGACGATGCGCCTGACGATTTCATCGAGCAAAGCCGCCGGCGGCGCGCTCACAGCTCAAGTATAGCCCGCGGCGCTGGCCGGATCGCGCGGCCTTGCGGCGCGCGCCTCGCGCCCGAGCGCCGGCCAGAACTTCGGAGACGAGTCAGCCGCCCCCTTCCGGCTCGGCGCCGGCGACCTGCGTTGCGAAAAAGGCCTTCAGCTGAAAAGCGCCTGGAGGACGGCGCCCAGCCACCCTCGCAAGCGAGCCGGACGCGGCTGCGCCAGCGCTCGACTTGCCCGGGTGGTCCCGGGGCGACCCGGTGCGCAAGCTGCTACGATGGGACAGGGAGGCGGCCGCACCAGTCCCCTGGCAAGCACGAAACAGCAAGGCGGCCGGCCACGTCTGGCAGAACGATGGTGAGCAGGTGGATCTGCGCGGCTTTGCTCGCAGCCGTACCCGTGCTGGCGCAACCTGACGAGCAGCCGTTGTTCCGGGCGGGCGTGCAGGTCGTGGTCGTGCCCACGGTGGTCCTCGATCGCCACGGCAACTTCGTTCACGGGCTGGAAAGACAGGACTTCCTGCTGCTGGACAACGGCAAGCCTCAGGACATCCGCGTGGACGTCACCTACATACCCATTTCGCTGGTGGTCGCAGTCCAGGCCAACTCGGCGGTGGAAGCCGTGCTGCCCAAGGTCCAGAAGCTGGGCACCATGTTGCACTATCTGGTGGCTGGCGAGCAGGGTGAGGTGGCGATCATCGCCTTCGATCACCGGGTCCAGCTCATGCAGGACTTCACCACCGACACCGACAAGATCCAGCAAGCCTTGCAAAAGATCCGTCCCGGCTCGACCAGCAGCGCCATGGTGGATGCCGTGCTTTACGGGATCCGCATGCTGCGTCACCGTCCCGAGGGCCGGCGCCGGGTGCTGCTGCTGATCAGCGAGACACGCGACCAGGGCAGCCAGGCGCGCAAGCGGGACGTACTGGAAGCGGCCCAGTTCGCCAATGTCGTGGTTTACTCGCTCAACATCAACCGCGTCGTAACCACCCTCACGGCCAAACCCCAGCCGCCGCGCCCCGATCCCTTCCCGCCCGCAGCACGCCCCTTGCCTGCAGGGGTGCCGGCTACGCCCCACACGGCCGCCCAGGTCAGCGGCAACGCGACCAACTCGGCCAACTTCGTGCCCGTCTTCGTGGAGATCTTCCGCGCCGTGCGCGATATTTTCGTGGACAACCCGGTCGAGCTGTTCACCAAGTGGACGGGCGGCACCGAGCATCCTTTCATTACCCAGGAGCACTTGGAGCGGGCGGTGCGGCGCATCGGCGAGGAGCTTCACTCCCAGTACATCATCAGTTACACGCCCAACAACCGCGACGAGGGCGGCTTCCACGAAATCCAAGTGCAGGTCCGCGGGCGCGACGACGTGCGCGTGCTCACGCGGCCGGGCTACTGGATGGCGGCGCAGCCTTCAGGCAACTGACGGCGGGGTAAAAACCAAGGCCGCGAAACTGACCACGCTCTGTTCGTCAATGTTCCACTGCTCGTAGCGCAGCACGCGTCCGCAGGCGCCGGGAACCGCGCGCAGGAAGGTGTAAAGGGCGGAAACGCCGCACCATTTCAAACCGTCCTGTTCGCCCTTGACCAGCTTCCAGAAGCCTTCGGCGTCACCGGCCTCAATGCGTTCCAGGCGCCGGCGATCTTCTTCTTCGACCGCTCTCATGCGACCCTCGTGGGCGCGGGCGGTGAAACGGTCACCGTAACGCCGGCCCATGTGGGCTAAGTCCACACCCAAAACCCAACGCAGCCCCTGTGCCTGGCTGCGCGCCAGCTCGCCCAGCGCCGCGAGGAAAAGCGCGACGCCCGGCTCGTCCTCGGGCCACTGCCCGCTGCCGCAGGTGAATGCGCCGCAAAGCACGGGAAGCACGCGCACGGAGGGGCCAAACAGATGTTGCAGAAAGATCACCTGGAATTCGATCGAATGCTCGACGGCGTGGCAGTAGTCCTCGAGCACGACGGCGCCGGGTGCGCTCTGCGCGAGATGCTCTACCAGTTCGGGCACCGGCGTCGTTTCGCCCAGCGGCGTGCGGTACGGCTTGCGCGTCAAGCCGAACCGGTCAGCTACGCCGAAGTGCGAGGTGCCGAGGACGATGAAAGTGGCGCCGGCGTCGGCCGGGCCCAGGCAACCATATGCGTCGCGGTAGCAATGCCAGCCGCCCTCGGGGCTGACATGGGGCGCGGCCACGCCCAGCACGGGCTCCTGCCACGGCTTCGCGCCATCCAAACAGCGATCGAGTGTGGCCCGCAAGACTTCCGGATCGTCAGGATAAGCGGATCCGGCGTGGGTGGCTTCGCGGACCGGGGCCGCCTGGAATGCGCGATGGCGCT
>JBMFPL010000224.1:0-6195 GCA_049969115.1 Bryobacteraceae bacterium
GGGCTACCGCGGCGAAATTGCTTTTGACCTTTCCATGCCCGACGGCATGCCCCGCAAGCTGCTCGACGTTTCCCGGCTGCGCGCGCTGGGCTGGCGGCCGAGAATCGGCTTGCGCGAGGGCATCGAATCAACCTATCGGTGGTACTGCCAGAGCCTTGCGGCTGCGCACGGGCTGGCGGGCGCATAGCGGCGCACCCGAGGCGGCCTCCGAGCTGCGAGGGCTGAATCGCCGCCGCGCAGCCGGCCTGCGAAGTTGCCCGGCTCGGAACCACTATGTTAAGGTGGCGGTTTAGGGACCGTTTGATCCGCGTTCGCGGCCGCTTTCTTGATCGCAATCCATGGACGCCACTCTGCGTGCTTTAGGGGAACTGCTGATCAAAGCGATCCCCACGTTCCTGCTGGTCCTGTTGCTGCACCTCTACCTCAAGAGAGTCTTCTTCGGCCCGCTGGCCCGCGTGCTGGAGCAGAGGGAGCAGGCTACGGAAGGGACACGCCGGCGCGCCGAGCAGTTGCTGGCTCGCGCCTCTGCGCTCACCGCAGAGTACGAGGAGGCCATCCGTGCGGCCCGCGCTGAGATTTACCGCGAACAGGAGGCCGCCCGGCAGCAATGGCAGCAGGAGCATGAGCGGACGGTCACCGAGGCTCGTGAGCGTGCGCGCGCCATGATCGAGCGGGCGCGCGCCGAACTGGAAGCGGATCTGGCCGAAGCGCGCGTCGTGTTGGAGTCTCGCAGCCGGCAACTAGCGGCCCGAATCGCGGACACCGTCCTGGGCGGGAGAGCGGCATGAGGTCTGGCGTCGAAACCCTGCTGCGCGCTGCTTTGGCTGTCCTGCTGCTGGCCATTCCCTGCGCCGCGGCCGAAGGCCACGGGACCTCGCACGGTCCAGCTCATGTGGACCTGTGGAAGCTGGCCAACTTCGTGCTTTTCATCGGCGTGCTGGCGTACTTTTTGCGCAAGCCTGCGGCGGCCTTCTTCCGCGGACGCACCGAGCACATCCAGCGCGCCATCGCCGACGCGACTCGATTCCAGCAGGAGGCCGAGCGCAAGTGCGCCGAAATCGAGCAGCGGCTGGCGGGGGTGGGCGCGGAAATCGAGAGCCTCCGCGAGCAGGCGCGGCAGGAAACCGCGGCCGAGCACGAGCGCTGGCGCAAGCAGATGGAGTTGGACGTGCGCAAGCTCCAGGCCGAGGCGGAGCAGGAGATTGCCGCCATGGTCAAGTCCGCGCGGCAGCGGTTGCGCGCCGAGGCGGCGGAGCTGGCAGTGACGCTGGCCGCTGAGCAAATTCGCCAGCGTCTGAGTCCCGAAATCGAAGATCGGTGGATCCAAGCCATGGCCGAGGATCTGTCGCGTCGCAAACCGGGGGTGGGTTGATCCATGCCGGTGGCGGTTGCAACGCGCTACGCCCGGGCGCTGGTGGATCTGGCGACGCGGCCCGCGGAGGCCGCTCCGGAGCGGGTGGTCGAGGAACTGGCCCAGTTCGAAGAGGTCTTGCGGCAGTCTCCCGGCCTTCGCAATGTGCTGGCATCGCCTGCTGTGCCGCTGGCGCGAAAGCGGACGCTGGTGGCCAGGCTGGTCAGGCGGATGGGCCTCTCGGATCTGATGCGCCGGTTCCTGTTGGTGGTGATGGAGCGCAGGCGAATGGGCCTGCTGGGAGAGATCCGGGAAGCCACCGAGCAGTTGCTGGACGAGCGCATGGGCGTGGTCCGGGTGGAGATTGCTTCGGCCCGTGAGCTGGCATCGTCGCAGCGCGAAGCGCTGGAAAGCGGGCTGGCACGGCTTACCGGGCGGCAGCCGCGCTCGCGCTATCGCATCGAGCCGGAACTGATCGGCGGCGCCGTGGTCAGGCTGGGCTCCCTGATTTACGACGGCTCCATCCGGGGCCAGTTGGAGGCGCTCAAGCGGCGGCTGGCCGGAGAGGAAAGCTGAGCGCTAGGCGAGGTGTGTGGTATGGCTCGCATTCAAGCGGACGAAATCGAGCGGCTGCTGAGAGAGGAAATCGAGAACTATGACCAGGCCGTCAACGTGGCCGAAGTCGGTTCGGTGATTTCGGTGGGCGATGGTATCGCGCGTATCCATGGCCTGGATCATTGCATGGCGGGCGAATTGATCGAGTTCCCGCACGGGGTGGCGGGCATTGCGTTGAACCTGGAAGAGGACCAGGTGGGCGCGGTGCTGCTGGGGGACTGGACCGCGATCAAAGAAGGCGACGAGGTCCGGCGGACGGGCCGCATCATGTCCGTGCCGGTCGGCGAGGCGCTGCTGGGCCGCGTGGTGGATGCCCTCGGCAACCCGCTGGACGGCAAGGGACCAATTCAAGCCACGGCCTTCAACCCGCTGGAGCGCCTGGCGCCGGGGGTGGTGGACCGCCAGCCTGTCAAAGAGCCGTTGCAGACGGGCATCAAGGCCATTGACGCCATGATTCCCATCGGGCGCGGCCAGCGTGAGCTGATCATCGGCGACCGCCAGACCGGCAAGACCGCCATCGCCCTGGACACCATCATCAACCAGAAGGGCGGCGACGTGGTGTGTATCTACGTGGCCATCGGCCAGAAGCGCTCCACCGTGGCGCAGGTCATCAAGACGCTGCAAGATTTCGGCGCCATGGACTACTCAATCGTGGTGGCGGCCACCGCTTCCGATCCCGCGCCCATGCAGTACATTGCGCCTTACGCCGGCTGCGCCATGGGCGAGTATTTCCGCGATTCCGGGCGCCACGCGCTCTGCATCTACGACGATCTTTCCAAGCACGCCGCCGCTTACCGCGAGATCTCGCTGCTGCTGCGCCGACCGCCGGGGCGTGAGGCCTATCCGGGCGATGTCTTCTACTTGCACAGCCGGCTGCTGGAGCGCGCCGCCAAGCTGTCCGACGAGCTGGGCGGCGGGTCGCTCACCGCGCTGCCCTTCATCGAGACGCAGGCGGGCGATATCTCAGCCTACATTCCGACCAACGTGATCTCGATCACCGACGGCCAGATCTACTTGGAGACCGACCTGTTCAACGCCAACATCCGGCCCGCCATCAACGTCGGCCTTTCGGTGAGCCGCGTGGGGGGCAACGCGCAGATCCGCGCCATGCGCCAGGTGGCGGGCACGCTGCGCCTGGAGCTTGCCCAGTACCGTGAGCTGGCCGCTTTTGCGCAGTTCGGTTCGGATCTGGACAAGGCTTCCCAGTTCCAGTTGAACCGCGGGCGCCGGTTGACCGAAATTCTCAAGCAGCCCCAATTCCAGCCCCTACCCGTGGAAAAGCAGATCTTCATCCTGTTCGCCGGGACCAACGGCTACCTCGACGACCTGCCCGTCGAGCAGTGCCGTCCCTTCGAAGACGAACTCTACCGGTTCCTGGACAACGCCTACCCGGGCGTGCTGGCGGAGCTGCGTGAGAAAAAGCGCATTGACGATGACCTGCGCGCCCGCATGCACGCGGTTCTGAAGGAGTTCAAGGAGCGCTTCGTCTCCGAGCGCCGGAGTTGACATGCCCAGCCTGATCGATCTTCGCCGCCGCATCCGCTCGGTCCGCAACACGCAACAGGTGACCAAGGCCATGAAGATGGTCTCGGCGGCGAAGCTGCGCCGGGCGCAAGACCGGGTACTGGGCGCCCGCCCTTACGGTGCCATGTACCGCGAGCTGCGCGCGCGGCTGGCGGCTGCCGTGGCGGCAGATGAGCGGCTGGCTTCGCACCCGCTGCTGGTGCAGCGTCCGGAGAACCGCATCCTGCTGGTGTTCATCACCGCGGACCGGGGCTTGGCGGGTGCCTTCAACACGAACCTGATCCGCGCCGCCGAGGCTTTCCTTCACAAGCATTCGGGGCAGCAGGTCGAGCTGGTCACCGTGGGGCGCAAAGGTCGCGACTTCTTCCGCAAGCGCCAGGCGCCCATCGTTGCCGAGTACACGGGTTTTTCCCAGAAATTCGACTACGCAGAGGCGGCCGCGGTGGCCCGCTTCCTGATGGAGCGTTACCAGAGCGCGGCCACCGACGCGGTCTACCTGCTTTACAACGAGTTCAAGAGCTTGATGTCGGCGCGGCTCACAGTGACCCGTGTGCTCCCGGTCGAGCCGGCCCAGGCGGTGCGCCCGGTGGACTACATCTTCGAGCAGTCCCCGGCGGAACTGCTGGCGGGCCTGCTGCCGCGGTACGTCGAGATCGCGGTCTACCAGGCGCTGCTGGAATCGGTGGCAGCCGAGCACGCGGCGCGCATGACGGCCATGGACCAGGCCACCAAGAACGCCGGTGAGATGATCGCGCGCCTGACCCTGTTCATGAACCGGGTGCGCCAGGCCAGCATCACCAAGGAGCTCATCGAGGTGGTCAGCGGCGCCGAGGCGCTGGAGTGAGCGGAGCGCGCCAGGTCCACAGGAGGTTGAACGATGACGGATGAAAGAGCGGTCGCCGCGGAGGTCACGGAAAAGATCGCCGGCGGCGAGACTGCGGGAGTGATCGGCAAGGTCATCAAGGTCGCTGGGCCGGCGGTGGACATCCAGTTCCCCGAAGGCAAGGTGCCGGTCATCAACACCGCCGTGCGCATCACCAGCGAAGGCTTCAACGTCCCCCAGCCCATTGACGTCATCGTCGAGGTGGCGCAGCACCTGGGCGAGGGACGCGTGCGCACCATCGCGCTCCAGCCTACCGAGGGACTGATCCGGGGGATGAAGGCGGAAAGCCTGGGCCACCCCGTTATGATGCCGGTCGGTCCGGAAACGCTGGGCCGGGTCTTGAACGTGATCGGACAGCCGGTCGACCGCATGGGACCGATCCATGCCCGCAAGTACTACCCGATCCACCGGCCCGCCCCGCCGCTCGAGGAGCAGTCCACCGAACTGAAGATGTTCGAGACCGGCATCAAGGTCATTGACTTGATCGAGCCGTATTTGAAGGGCGGCAAGATCGGCCTGTTCGGCGGCGCCGGCGTGGGCAAGACCGTCATCATCATGGAGTTGATCCACAACATCGCGCTCAAGCACGGCGGCGTCTCCGTCTTCGGCGGCGTCGGCGAGCGCACGCGCGAGGGCAACGACCTGTGGCTGGAGATGCAGCAGTCGGGTGTGATTGACCCGCGCGACTGGCGCAAGTCGAAGGTCGCCCTGATCTATGGCCAGATGACCGAACCGCCAGGGGCGCGCTTGCGGGTGGGGCTCTCCGCGCTCACCGCGGCCGAGTACTTCCGCGATGAGGAAGGGCAGGATGTGTTGCTGTTCATTGACAACATCTTCCGTTTCGTTCAGGCGGGATCGGAAGTTTCCGCGTTGCTCGGACGTATGCCCTCGGCGGTGGGCTACCAACCTAACCTCGCAACCGAGCTGGGCGAGCTGCAAGAGCGCATCACCTCGACCAAGCGCGGCTCGATCACTTCCGTGCAGGCCGTCTACGTGCCCGCCGACGACTACACCGACCCGGCGCCCGCCACCACCTTCGCGCACCTGGACGCCACCACCAACCTTTCGCGCCAGATCGTGGAGCTGGGCATCTACCCGGCGGTGGACCCGCTGGCTTCCACCTCGCGTATTCTCGATCCTCGCATCGTGGGCTGGGAGCACTACACCGTGGCCCAGCAGGTGAAGGCTATTCTCCAGCGCTACAAGGACCTGCAGGACATCATCGCCATCCTGGGCGTGGACGAGCTCTCCGACGAGGACAAGCTCATCGTGGCCCGGGCGCGCAAGATCCACCGCTTCCTCTCGCAGCCTTTCCACGTCGCCGAGCAGTTCACCAACCTGCCCGGCAAGTACGTCAAGATCGAGGACACCATCCGCGGCTTCAAGGGAATCGTCGAGGGCAAGTACGACGACATTCCCGAGCAGTGCTTCTACATGAAGGGCACCATTGAGGAGGTGCTCGAACACGCGGAGCGCCTGAAGCGGGAGGCCTGAGGCGCGATGGGGGACACCTTCCTGCTGGAAGTGGCCACGCCCGAGCGGCTGTGGGTGCGCGAGCGCGTCCGCGAAGCCCAAATCCCCTGCCGCAACGGCTACATCGGCGTGCTCCCTGGGCACGCGGCACTGCTCAGCGAGCTGGGCTCGGGCCGCCTCAGCTACACGGGCGACGGCGTGGCCGGGAGCCTCGACGTCTCGGGCGGTTGGGTCGAGGTTCTCGATGACCACGTCCGCGTACTGGCGGACGAGGCTGCCAAGACGCCGGGCAGTTAGTACTACTGGGTCATAAACGTCTCGTCCCACAAAATGGGCAGCAGGGAAGCTG
>JBMFPL010000225.1:0-6191 GCA_049969115.1 Bryobacteraceae bacterium
GGAGGGCGAGGAGAGTTCCTCATGCTAGCCATAGCGGACGCTTTGGAGCTCGCGCTGGAGCACCAGCGCGCGGGGCGCTGGGGGGAGGCGGAACGAATCTACCGGCAGGTGCTCGAGCAGCGGCCGGAACACCCGGATGCCTTACATTTGCTCGGGGTGTTGAAAGCGCAGCGGGGCGAGCCGGTGGCCGCCGCGGCGCTGATCGCGCGGGCGATCGGGCAAAACCCCGCGGCCCCCGCTTATCACAACAATCTCGGCAATGTCTTGCAGGAGCTGGGCCGGATCGGCGAGAGCCTGCTTTGTTACGAAGAGGCGCTGCGGCTGGCGCCCGATTACGTGGAGGCGCTGGTCAATCTGGGAAACGCATTGAACCGGTTGGACCGCTTCGGCGATGCCCTGGCTTGCTATCTGGAAGCTCAGCGTCTGCGCCCGGGCGATCCCGCAGTTTACGTGAACCTGGCCCGCGCCCTGGTCGAGGAAGGAATGCTGAAGGAGGCCATGACCTGCGTGAGCGAGGCCCTGAGGCTGGAGCCGGACAACGCCCAGGCGCACGCGGTACGGGCCTTGGTGTGGCTGCTCGACGGGGATCTGGAGCGCGGCCTGGAGGAGTACGAGTGGCGCTGGCGGTTGCGCCCAGGGGCGCAGCGGGAGTTCGCCCAGCCGCAGTGGGATGGCTCGCCGCTCGAGGGCCGCAGGATCCTGCTGCACGCCGAACAGGGTCTGGGCGATACCATCCAGTTCTTGCGCTTCGCCACGACGGTTGGCCGCGCAGGAGGCCGGGTTCTGATCGAGTGCCAGAAGCGACTGGTCGAGCTGGCGGCCACGGTAGAGGGCGTCGAAGCGGTCGTTGCGGCCGGGGATCCGCTGCCAGGGTTCGACGTGCACGCCCCGCTGATGAGCCTGCCGCGAATCTTGAAGACCAGGCTGGAGACGATTCCCAACGCGACGCCTTATCTCTGCGCGCCGAAAGCCTGCGGAGCGCCGCCTCTGCCGAAAAAGGAAGGGCTCTGGGTGGGCTTGGGCTGGGCGGGCAATCCCACGCACACAAACAACCACCGGCGCTCGCTCCAACTGACGCAACTGGCGCCGCTTGCCCAGGTGAGCGGCGTGACACTGGTGAGCCTGCAAGGGGGGCCAGGCGCCGAGCAGGCGCACTCGCCTCCTGAGGGCATGCGGTTGCTCACGTTGCCCCAGGGTTGGAACGAGCTCCCGCGTTTGGCGGCCGCCGTCGAGCGCCTGGACCTTGTCATCACGGTGGACACCATGTACGCCCACCTGGCGGGCGCGCTGGGCCGCCCGGTGTGGGTGTTGTTGCCTTTCGCGCCGGACTGGCGCTGGATGCGGGAGCGCGAAGACAGCCCCTGGTACCCGACCATGCGATTGTTCCGGCAGCCTGCGCGGGGAGCCTGGGCGCCGGTGATCGAGCGGGTGAAGGAAGAACTGGCGGCGTGGGCCGGCGGCAAGCGAGGGTTGTCATGACCGGTGTTATCGAACGGCTGGGCGCGGGTCTCGAGCATCACCGCGCGGGGCGGCTGCGGGAGGCGGCCGCTGCTTATTGCGAGGTATTGGCGGCGGAACCAAGCAACGCGGACGCCTTGCACTTGATGGGCATGCTGCATTACCACAGTGGCGACGCGGAGCGGGCGGCAGAGTGGATCGTTCGTGCCATCCAGGTCAACCCTGGCGTGGCCATGTTTCACAACAGCCTCGGCGTAGTGCTGGCGACGCTCGGCCGCTTGCGGGAGGCGCGGGCCGCGTACGAGCGCGCGATCCAACTGAACCCGGCTTACGCGGAAGCGCACACCAATCTGGGCAGCGTGCTGGAGGCGATGAGCGAGCTGGCCGGGGCGCTCGAGCATCACCAGACCGCCCTCAGGCTGGATCCGGAGCGCGCCGAGGCCTACAACAACTACGGCAACGCGCTGCGTGCCGCCGGTCGCTTGGAGCAGGCGCGCGCGGCGCTCGGGCGCGCGATCGAACTGCGCCCCGACTACGCGGAAGCCTGGCTGAACCTTTCGAGCGTGCTGCGGGAACAGGAGCGGATCGAAGAAGCCGAGACGGCGTGCCGGCGGGCTCTGGCCTTGAACCCGCACTTGGCCGAGGCCGAGGCGAACCTGAGCGCGATCCTTCTGGCCCGCGGCAAGGCGCGCGAAGCCGAGCAGGCGGCGCGCCGGGCCATCCGGCTCAAGCCCGCGCTGGCCGCGGCGCACTCGAATCTGGCGGCGGCGCTCATCGAGCAGCGACGTCACGCGGAAGCCAGTGTGCCGTGCCTGGAGGCGTTGCGGTTGAATCCTTCCCTGGCCGAGGCGCACGCCAACATGGGCGACATCCTGTCCTGGCGGGCGCGTGACGAGGAAGCGCTGGAGCGGTACGAGAGAGCGCTGGCCTTGAGGCCCTCGTCGGCGGAATTCTGGAACAAGCGCGGCTACGCCTTGGAGCACTTGGGGCGCTGGGACGAGGCGCTGGGCTGCTTCGATGAGGCGGTGAAGCTGAAGCCCGACTTTGCCGAGGCCCGGACCAACCGAGCCATGGCCTGGCTGCGGCGCGGCGACTTCGAGCGAGGTTTCGCCGAGTACGAGTGGCGGTTCCGGCGGTGCGATTTCCAGACGAGGCCCAGACCGGAGAAGCTGTGGACGGGTGAGCCGCTCGAGGGACGCTCCATTGTGGTCCACGCCGAGCAGGGTCTGGGCGACACCATCCAGTTCCTGCGCTATCTGCCGCTGTTGGAACAGCGCGGGGCGCGCGTGCGACTGGAATGCCAGCCGAGGATACGACCACTGGTGCCGGCGCGGTGGCTGGCCGAGCCTGGCGAGTCCGGCGATTGGCGTGTGCCGCTGCTGAGTCTGCCCCACCGGCTGGGGACAAAGCTGGAGACGATCCCGGCCGATGTCCCGTATCTGGAGGCGCCGGGTGAGGAGCGGGAGCGGTGGGAGCGGAGGTTGGCGGTGGAGAGCGGTTTCAAGGTGGGGCTGGTGTGGGCAGGCAACCCCGATCACCGGCAGGACCGCAGACGGTCGATCTCGCCCGAGTTGCTGGCGCCGCTGGGCGAAGTCGAGGGCGTTAAGTTCTTCAGCTTGCAGCGTGGTTGGCGCGCCCGGATACCTGCTCTGGAACTCCGCGAACTCGAGGAGGAGACAGGAACGATCGTGGACACGGCGGCGGCGATCATGAACCTCGACCTGGTGATCTCGGTGGACACCATGGTGGCTCATTTGGCGGGGGCGCTGGGCCGGCCGGTGTGGTTGCTGCTCTCGTTCTGCCCGGACTGGCGGTGGATGCTGGAGCGGGAGGACACCCCTTGGTATCCCACCATGCGGCTGTTCCGGCAAAAGCGGCCGGGTGACTGGGCCGAGGTGATCGGGCGCGTACGGGAGGCCTTGCGTGCCCAGGCACGCTGACACTGCGCCGGCCGCGCTGCCGCGCTGGGCGACTGCTTTCCAGGAGGGACTTGCCTGCGCGGCCCGGGGGATGCTGGAGCGGGCGGCGGCCTGTTTCGAGCAGGCAGCTCTCCAGAATCCTTCGCTGGCCGAGGCGTGGCGCAACCTCGGGTCGGTGCGCGCACGCCAGAACCGGCACGAGGAAGCCGAGCGGTGCCTGCGCAAGGCGATTGCGCTGCGCGCCGGGTTCGCTGAGGCCTATAACGACCTGGGCTGCGCCTTGGGGGCGCAAGGCAAATCCTCGGAGGCCCTCGATTGTTTTCTCCGCGCAATCGAGTTGAACCCCGGGTTGGCTGAGGCTCATTTCAATCGTGCGCGCGCGCTCCACGGCCTTCGGCGATTCGAGGAGGCGGTGGCTGCTTACCGTGCCGCCATCGCACTTCAGCCGGAGTGGGCGGAGGCGCACGCGCTGGCGGCCTGCGCGCTGGCAGCGCTCAGGCGCTTCCGCGAGGCTGCGGAAAGCGCAAGGCGGGCGCTGGCGCTGAATCCGGGACTGTCGGAGGCGCATAACGCGCTCGGCGTGGCGCTGGAGGCCCAGGGCGATCTGGATGCCGCGCTGGCCAGCTACGAGGCTGCGCTGCGGCTGAATCCTGCGTTCGCCGAGGCCCTGAGCAACCGTGGGAACGCGCTGGCGCGGATGGGTCGGTTGAGCGAGGCTGAGCAGGATTACCGGCGCGCGTTGGCCCTTCAGCCGGCGTACGCGATCGCGTGGAATAACCTGGCGCACGTGCTCGAACGGCAGGGGGCGGTTTCTGAAGCAGTAGCCTGCTACCGCCGGGCGATCGGACATGCACCGGGCTTCGCGCTGGCGCACTCCAACCTCCTGCTGGCGTTGCATTACCTGCCGGAGCTGGTCCGGGAAGCCCTTTATGCCGAGCACCGGCAATGGGCCAGGCGCCACGCCCCGGCATTGCTGGCAAGCCGCAGCTACGGCAACGAGCCCGACCCCGAGCGGCCGCTGCGCGTGGGATACCTGTCGCCCGATTTCCGCGCGCATTCGGTGGCGTTCTTCATCGAACCGGTGCTGGCCTGTCACGATCGGCGCCGCTTCCGGGTGATCTGCTACTCGAACGTGCTGCGAGGCGACGCCGTCACGCGGCGACTGAAAGAACTGGCCGATGAGTGGGTGGATATCCACGAGCTCGGCGACGAGGAGGCGGCCGTAGGAATTCGCGACCACCGTGTGGACATTCTGGTTGACTTGGCGGGTCACACGGCCAACGGGCGGACGGGCGTGGTGGCGCGAAAGCCGGCGCCAGTGGTGGTGAACTGGCTGGGATACCCCGACACCACGGGCATGGATGCAGTGGACTACCGCATCACGGACGATGTCGCGGACCCACCGGGCGAGGCCGATCGTTACCACAGCGAGCGACTGGTGCGCTTGCCGGCGCCCTTCCTGTGTTACCGGCCTCCGGCCGAGGCGCCGCCGGTGGGACCGCTGCCGGCCACACGCACCGGCGCCGTCACCTTCGCAGCCTTTCACAATCTGGCCAAGATCAACGCGCGAGTCGCGGAGGCCTGGTCGGTGATCATGCAGCGGGTCGCCAGCGCGCGCCTGATGGTGAAAACCGCGGCCTTGGGTGACGAAGGGGCGCGCCAGAGGCTGGCGCGGCTGCTCGCCGAGGCGGGCGTGCCGCTCGATCGTGTCCGGATGCGCGGGCATGCGCCGTCGCTGGCCGAGCACCTGGCCGCCTACGGCGAGGTGGACATCGCGCTCGACACGTTCCCTTATTCGGGCACGACGACCACCTGCGAGGCGCTGTGGATGGGGGTTCCGGTGATCACCCTGGCGGGCCAGGCTCATGTGTCGCGCACGGGTCTGAGCATCCTCAGGGCTGCGGAGCTGGGGGATCTGGCGGCGGGCTCGGTGGACGAGTACGTGGAGCGCGCAGTGGCGCTGGCCAGCGATCGCGCGCGGCTGGAGGAGTTGCGCGGGGGGATGCGGCAGCGGCTCGAGGCGTCGCGGCTGATGCGCAGCGAAGAGTTCGTCCGCGATCTGGAGGCGGCATACCGCGAGATGTGGAGGCGATGGTGCGACAGGTCAAGTCGTTGAGGAGGAGGCGTACGGTCAACAGCCCGACGGCCGGGGATCCGGTCGCGCAGAGCGAGCGGCTGAACCAGCGCGGCGCTTACCAGGAGTCCATCGAGCTATGCCGCCGCGCGCTGAGAACCAGGCCGGGGTGCGCGGAGCTGCTCAACAATCTTGGGGTGGCGCTGGGGAGCCTCGGCCGCTGGCAGGAGGCGGCCGAAGCCTTCGAGCGCGCGCTGCAGGCCAGGCCCGGTTTCGGCGCGGCACTGAACAACCTGGCGGTGGTGTGGATCAAGCTGCGGCGACTGCCGGAGGCGAAGGCCCTGCTGGATCGGCTTCTCGAGCGCAGTCCCAGCCCTTACGAAACCCATGTCAATGTGGCCCGCTGTTGCGGAGCCTGGGGCGGTTCTCGGAGGCGAGGCAGCACTTGGAAGAGGCTCTGCGCAGGCGTCCGGAAAGCGCGGAGGCCTGGGAGGCCCTGGCTGTTCTGTACCGGGATCAGGACGAGGTGGAACAAGCCGTGGCGTGCTTCGAACGGGCTCTGGAACTCAATCCTGGCGCCATGCGCGCCGCCTCCGGCCTGCTGTTGACGCTGAACTACGTGGCGGGGCTGGACCCGATGGAAATCTACTGGCGGCACCGGGCCTGGGCGCGGAAATTTGCTGACCCGCTCATGCCTCTGCGCTTGCAATATGGCAATCGGCCCGATCCCGACCGCCCGC
>JBMFPL010000226.1:0-6185 GCA_049969115.1 Bryobacteraceae bacterium
GGCGTGGCGGGAACTCGATCACGTCACCATACGGACAGCTACCCGTGCATAGGCCGCACTGCATGCAGGCCAGCACGCGGCGCCCTTCGGGGAATTCAAAGAGGTTCTCCAGACTGGCTTCTGCGACTAGCTGGCCAGCTGCGGAAGCCCCAACCTTAGCGCCTACACCCACGGTCGCCATCGTTGCCCTCCTCCTGCCCGGCTCAAACGGCTACTGAGAAAGCCTCCGATATTTCCGATGTCAGGATTCCATAATCCTAAATTCTTACTCCCGCTTTCCGACCCTCGTGCCTAGTCAAGCGGTTGAGGGTACTCATCAAAAAATTGGTCCAACTCCTCGGCGCTCTCCGCGTTGAGTGATTTTCCCATTGGACCGCTACCCGGTTGCCCGCTCCCGCCACACACCGCACCCCGGTCCATAAAACCCTCCATTACCTCGCCGGAAACGCTTGCAGCCGCCCGCCCGACCACTCGGTGCTCCCTTCTTCTCTCCCACGCTTCCACCACCTGGGCCAGCGTCGTGCTCTCGAGATACCTCAGAATCTCGGCCCTGACTTTTTGCCACGACTCGTGCATGGGACATTGGGAGGCCTCGTTGCACTGCGCCAGCCCAGTAAAGCATTGGCTGAACTGCGCCAAGCCGTCAATGGCTTCCACTACTTGCAACAGCGTGATCCCAGACGGCGGGCGTCGGAGCCTGAACCCGCCAGTCAACCCTGGGCTAGAGCTTACCAGGCCCGCTCGGACCAACTGGTGCAGCACCTTGGCAAGAAACGCGTACGGTATGCTTTCGCGGGCGGCAATGTCGCGCGCCTTCAGAGCAACTTTACCCTCCTCCTGCGCAAGGCGAACCAAGGCCCTGAGCCCGTACGCGCACGCTCGCGAGCAGATCAACATGCCTTTTCGCCGCCAAGCAGCATTTTAAGTCCGGCCCCCGTTAGGCGCGGTGCCGCTAACTGAGAGCCCGGAGCCCTTTGTAAACCTCCCGCGCCTTCTTGGACTTATAGGTCCAAGTATCCTGCGAACGACCGAGTTGCTTACGCGAACCCTGAATTAGGGCATTTACATCTAAAAACCCTTGAATCCGTTGCCCTCCCTGCTTATTATACGTTTAGAGCACCGGACTGCAAGAGAAAAATTGAGCGGTCCGAGGAGGGCTCATGAAGACCTCACACCCAGTTCCCGGCACCTTGCCCCCCAGGGAACGCGAACTGCGCGAGATTTTTCTGAAACAAGTAGACCTGGTTCCGGGCGGCGACCGCTTGTCTCGCTGCCTGCAATGCGGCACCTGCACCGGCAGTTGCCCGGTGAGCTACACCATGGACCTGTCGCCCCGCGCGATCATAGCTTTTTTCCGCGCCGGGTTGATCGAGGAAATCCTGCGGAGCCGGTCTATCTGGATCTGCGCTTCCTGCTACATGTGCACTACGCGCTGCCCGCAGCAGATCAAGATTACGGACCTGCTCTACGCCCTCAAGCGGGTGGCCATGGACAAGGGTCTTTACCCCGACCGGTTCCCCGTCTACCTGCTTTCGCGCAACTTCGTTCGCCTCGTTTACCGCTACGGCCGCAACCACGAGTTGCTGTTGCTGATGCTGTTCTACCTCCGGCGCGACCCGCTCGCTCTGCTGCGCACGGCCCCTCTGGGATGGGCCATGTACCGCAGGGGCCGGATCGCGTTGCGGCCCGGACGGATCCGAGGCGTCGCGGCGATCCGCCAGATGATTGATTCCGCCAAGGCCCTGGAGCTGCCGCGCGAGCGGGCGCCGCTCGAGTACGTGCCGGGGACCATCGGCTACCGCGCCGTGGGCCAGCTCCCCGAAAAAGCAGTTTGAGGAGGCGCCATGGACTACTTGTATTACCCGGGTTGCAGTCTGGAAGGTGCGGGCCGGCAGTACGACGAAAGCCTCCGGGCGGTGTTTCGCGCCCTCGGCATCGGTTTGCAGGAGCTGGAGGATTGGAACTGCTGCGGCGCCACCATCTACATGAGCGTGGACGAGACCACTTCGCTCGCCATCAGCGCCAGGAACCTCGCTCTGGCCAGCCAGGATGGCGGACGCGATCTGGTGGCGCCATGCAGCGCCTGCTACACCGTGCTGCTGAAGACCAACCGCTACCTGCGTGAGAGTCCCGAGCTGCGCGAGAAAGTGGACGCCCTGCTGGCGAAGGCCGGCCTGCGCTATGGCCTCGACGTCCGCGTGCGCCATCCCCTTGACGTACTGGTGAACGACGTTGGCATCGAGCGAATCGCGAGCGCCGCCACCCGGCGACTCGACGGGCTACGCGTCGCGCCCTATTACGGCTGCCAGATCGTCCGGCCGGAACGCGGCTTCGATCATTTCGAGTTTCCCCAGACCATGGATCGTCTCTTCCAGGCTCTGGGCGCCGAACCTGTCTACTTCCCCGTGAAGACCCGCTGCTGCGGCGGGATGCTCATGACGACTTTCCGAGAGGTTGGTCTCGAGCTGGTACGGGAGCTGCTCTCCTGCGCCGCGGAAAACGGCGCCGCGTGCATCCTGACCACCTGCCCGATGTGCCACGTCAACCTGGAGGCTTACCAGGACCAGGTCAACAAGACCTTCGGAACTTCTTACCGCATACCGGTTGTCTTTTTCACCCAACTGCTCGGTCTGGCCCTCGGTTGCGACGAGAAATCCCTGGGCATGGGTAGGAACCTCATTCCCTTCAAGCTGGGCGCAGGGGTCGCCTAGGAGGTGCTCGCGATGCAACAAAACGGCAATATTCGCATCGGCGTTTACATCTGCCACTGCGGCGCCAACATCGCCTCGACCGTAAAGGTGGACGAGGTGCGCGAGTTCATCAGTTCGGCGCCGGCTGTGGTGGTCGCACGCGACTACAAGTTCATGTGTTCGGATCCCGGGCAGGAGTTGATCCGCAACGATATCGCGGAGCTGGGGCTGAACCGGGTGGTGGTGGCGGCTTGCTCGCCCCTGATGCACGAGCTGACTTTCCGCAATGCCGCCATGAAAGCCGGCCTGAATCGCTACTTGGTGCAGATCGCCAACATCCGCGAGCACTGCTCGTGGATCCACGACGACGTGCGCATGGCCACGCAGAAGGCCAAGGCGCTGGTGCTGGCCGCGGTGCGGCGCGTGGCTTTGCACCAGCCGCTGGAGCCCCTGAAGGCGCCAATCAATCCCAACGTCCTGGTGGTCGGTGGCGGCATCGCGGGCATCCAAGCGGCGCTGGAACTAGCCGAGGCCGGCTACACCGTGTACCTGGTGGAGCGGGAACCCTCCATCGGCGGCCGCATGGGCCAGTTCGACAAAACCTTCCCCACCCTGGACTGCGCAGCATGCATCCTGACCCCCAAGATGGTCTCGGTCGGACACCGGCCCAACATCAAGCTTCTCACCCTCAGCGAGGTCACGAGCGTTTCCGGCTACATCGGCAATTTCAAGGTGCGCGTGCGCAGGAACGCGCGCTACGTGGACGAATCCAAGTGCACCGGCTGCGGGCAGTGCTGGAACGTGTGCCCGGCCACGCGCGTGCCGCGAAACCGCACGATCTGGCTGGGCACGCAGGTGGTCAAGCGGGTGACGTCATGACGCTGGATGACATTCGCCGGATCCTGAACTGCGAAGTGCTGTGCGGTGACGATGACCTCGACCGGGAAGTCACGGCCGGCTGCGGGGCCGATCTGATGAGCGATGTGCTGGCGTTCGCCAAGCCGGGCACCGTGCTGCTGACCGGCCTCACTAACGTGCAGGCCGTGCGCACAGCGGACATAGCCGACATCAAAGCGATCGTCTTTGTCCGCGGCAAGCTTCCCGACCGGGAAACCATCGAGCTGGGAAAAGACAAGGGCATACCCTTGCTGGCCACCCGGTTCACCATGTTCGAAGCCTGCGGGCGGCTGTGGGCCGCAGGACTCCGCGGGGAAAGCGAGCAAGAACAAGCCCAGGATGCCGGGGGTGTCCGTCTTCACTCAACAGTTTGAGGTGCGGGGAAGGGACTTCGCCAATGCCGGCAGAGCTTCGACCGCGATCAAAGAGATCCTCAAGGAGATCGGCATCGCCCCGGCCACAGTGCGACGCGCGGCCATTGCCGCCTACGAAGCGGAGATGAACGTGGTGCTGTACGCGCGACGCGGCACGGTGGAGTTGCAGGTGACGCCGGGTGAGGTCCGGCTGCTGGTGCGCGACGAGGGTGACGGCATCCCGGATATCGAGCTGGCCATGCAGGAGGGTTATTCGACGGCATCGGAGGAAATCCGGGAGATGGGCTTCGGCGCGGGCATGGGTTTGCCCAACATCCGCAAGAACGCGGACGAGTTCCGCATCGAATCGGTGGTGGGCCAGGGAACGGAACTCGACATCCGCATCCGGTTGTGAGCGATGGGCGACGAGCTACGGTCGGTGCGCGTGGAAAGGGAACGCTGCCGGGGGCGCATGGTCTGCCTGCGGGCCTGTCCCACCGAAGCGATCCGCGTGCGCCAGGGGCGCGCCTTCATCCTGGAAGAGCGCTGCATTGATTGCGGCGAGTGCGTGCGCGCCTGCCCCAACGGCGCGATCCAACCCCTGACCGGCTCCTTTACCGATTTCGCCCGCTACAAGTACACCATCGCACTGCCTTCGCCGGCCCTTTACAGTCAATTCCGCCGCGAGGTGCTGCCCGGAACTATCCTGCGCGCACTCAAGGCGATCGGTTTCGACGACGCCTGCGATTTGACCTGGGCCAGCGAAGCAGTCAGCGTCGCTATGGACGAGTTCCTGGCAGAATACCGCGGGCCGCTCCCCCTGATCTCGCCGTTTTGCCCGGCCGTGGTCCGCCTGGTGCAGGCCCGCTTCCCCGCCCTGGTAGACCATTTGATTCCCATGGACTCGCCCATGGAAATCGCGGCCCGGGAAATCAAGACCCGCAAGGCGCGCGAGCTGGGGCTCAAGCTGGAGGAGATCGGCGTCATCTACGTGACGCCTTGCCCAGCAAAGATCCTGGCGGTGGAGCTGCCGCCGCGCAAACCCACCTCTTACCTCGATGGCGCCATTGCCATTGCCGACATCTACCAGCCGCTGCTGGCTGCTCTGGCCCACGAGCCCGAACAGCCGGGCGACGCGGAAGCCGTGACAGGGCTCGGCCTGGGGTGGCCCGTGCTGGGCGGACAGGCGGCCTGCCTGCGGACCGAGGACACGCTGGCTGTGGGCGGTTTGCGCGACGTGGCCCGCATCTTGGAGGACGTGGAGAACGGCAAACTGAGCGAGCTGCAATACCTGGAGTGCCATGCCTGCCCGCAAGGTTGCTGCTCCGGGCCGCTCACGGTGGAAAACCCGTACCTAGCGCGCAGCAAGGTCCTCCACCTGGTGGCGCGTTACGGAACTGCTCCCGGCCAGGACCGCGAGCACATCCGGCAACTTTACCGCCAGGGCTATTTCTCGCTGCCCGGGCGTTTCCCGCCGCAGCCTTTCCCGCCGCTCGACGCCGAGATTCCCAAAGCGATCCAGAAGCGAGCCCGCATGAAGGAGATTCTGGATGCGCTTCCGCTCATTGACTGCGGCGCGTGCGGGGCGCCCACTTGCCACAGCTTTGCCGAGGACGTCGTGCAAGGCCGTGCTTGCCTGGACGACTGCGTGGTGCTGACGGCCGAACAGGCGCGGCGAAACCGGCAGACGGCGCTGGCCCCGGAGGGACGATGACCGTGCGTGCGATGGCCGACGCGCTCGGCTTGGAGATCCTGGCAGGCGGCGATATGGATCGCGAGGTCTCGGCCGCCTACGTCTCCGACCTGCTCAGCGACGTGATCGCCCATGCCCCGCCCGGCAGCGTGTGGCTCACGCTGCAAACTCACGCCAACGTGGCCGCAGTGGCGGCGCTGAAAGAACTGGTTGTGCTGCTGGTCAACGGGCGCAAGCCGGATGCCGAGATGCTCGAGCGCGCCCGCGAACACAAGGTCACGCTTCTGGGCACCTCCCTGCCGGCCTTCGAGGCGGCGGGGCGGCTGTACGCGATGGGCTTGCGAGGGGGCGCCTGATGCGCGTGTGGCGGGCCGACCTGCATGTGCACACTTGCCTGTCGCCTTGCGCCGACCTGAGCATGGCCCCGCGCACCATCGTAGCCAAGGCGGTGGAACGTGGCCTGGACGCGATCGGCATCGCCGACCACAACTCGGCCGGCAACGTTCCGGCGGTGATGGGCGCTGCGCGCCACAGCGGGTTGACGGTCCTGCC
>JBMFPL010000227.1:0-6181 GCA_049969115.1 Bryobacteraceae bacterium
CCGCGCCCGGATCACCCAGATCATGAACCTGCTGAACCTGGCGCCGGAGATACAAGAGGATCTTCTGCATCCGAACCCGGCAGCCTCGCCTTCGAACGATCCCGCAGAGCGCCGCCTGCGGAAGCTGGTATCGCTGGTCGGCTGGCGGGAGCAGCAACAGCTCTGGCGCCGCTGGAGAAGCGCAGCGGGTACCAACTTCGGTCGGGCCAGCTAGTTGCATGGAGGTACCCTGCGCCATTCGGCTTTCCTTACACCGTTTTGCTCGCCTGGCGGGATGCGCAGGCTTCAGCATACGAGTTCCCTCAAGAGCTCGATCAACGCGGCAGCTGGCGGGCTGTCTTCGCTTTTCGTTCGCCCTGGTATAATGCTCCCTTGTGGCAGTCCAGCTCGGGAGGGCCGGACTGCTGCACGCACCCGGAGAGTGGCAGATGAGTAGTAGCCTTGCCTTTCAGCTCATCCGAGAGGCCGAAGCGCGCTTGCGCTTTCTCTCCTCATCGGCTTCCGTGCGCAAGGCCCTGGCGGAAGCCGAAGTGGAGTTCCGCGCCAGGGAACTCGAGGGCAATTGGCGGGAGCAGGCCGGGGGCGCAGCCACGCTTCCGGCTCCGGGTTCCAGTTCCCAACTCCCCGCTCACTGGCGAGCGGGGATCGCCTATGCCACCGCGATGACGCTCGCCTATGGCCAAGCGGCCCTGGATCAGATCGGCGATCCCACAGAATTTGAAGCCTTCCTGCGCGAGTGCACCGCCTTGATGGCGGACAAGACGTACCGCCGGAAAGTGCAGCCCTACGATCGAACCCGGGCACCCGAGTTGGGCTACGTGACGGCTCGGTTTCGCCAGTTCGTGGAGTCAGCGCTCGCTCCGGAGGTGGCGCGGCTGAAGCTTGAGGCGTGGCGACGATACCGACGTCGGTCGGAAGGGGCTGTGCCCAACAGCCCGGAGGGGACCCGCCTGGAGCGGCATGCCGGTCCCGATCGAGAGGACCTTGTGGGGCCAGCGGTTGCTCCTCAACCCAGGGCACCCAGGGGGCGGGTTCGCGTACCGCGTTCTGCGGGCAGCCCCGAGGCCGTAAGAGCCGTGATGACTTACATGGAGGACCGCGGCTGGGGCATCACCCAATTTGCCACTCAGGCGGGTACAACGGACCGCACGCTCCGCAACTTCCTCAAGAGCGGCAAAATGCGGCGCTCCACCTTTGAGGCGATGGCCGAAAGAATGGGACTCAGTACAGAGCAGCTGCTCCGCGGCGAACTGCCCACGAAGAATCCACGGCGCTGAGGCGCCGCGCGAATTTTCCGGATTTCTTCCGGATTTCTTCCGCTTATCTTCGTATCGGAAAAATCGCATCTCGGGCATTCTCGATGCTGGAGCTGCCGGTAAGAGTCGGCAGCCCGAATCGACATGAGGTGCGAACCACAGTTTCCTGACAAGCCAGCCGGCACCACAAGCCGCCCCGTTACTACCCAGGACCTTGCGCCTTCGGAGCGTCGCTTTCTGGCCGCCATGCAGCGGCTGGGTTTCGGGCGCTTCGAGTACCTGCAAATCCGGAACGGCGAACTGGTCCTCCACCCATGGCCGACCGCAGTGCGGGACGTGAAGTTCGGAACCGCCGACCCGGTGACCCTGAGGCAGTTCCCCGAGCAGTTCGAGCTGAAGCAGCAGGTCGCGGAACTGTTCGAGTACGTCCGCAGTGTGGAGGCCGGCGAGATCCGCACGCTGGAAGTCAAGAACGGCCTGCCGTTCTCCATGGAGATCGAGCTACGGCAGGGAGGGCGCGGCCGTGCATGAGGACCTGTTTGAGCTGGTCTACCCGCTGGCGCGACGCGCGGTTCAGGTGCGGGCGGCGGCAGCGGTGGCCTCCGGCAGAGTACCCGCGGCTGACCGCGAGGATCTGGAGCAGGAAGCGTTGCTGCGTGTCTGGCAAGCGCTGGCGCGCTACGACGCCTCGCGTGCCTCCCTGCGCACTTTCCTCGAGCGCGTGGCCGAGAGGCGGTTCCCTTCCCTGCTCAGGTCGCGGCGCCGCCAGCTCGTCATCGAACCCTTGGACCGCCACAAGCCGGCCAGTGCCGACGGCATCCCGGCGGTGGAATTCCGCGTGGACCTCGAGCGCGTTCTGGCCACGCTGACCGAGCCGGACCGCCGCCTGGCGCGCGTGCTCACCGAGCACACGCCCAGCGAGGCGAGCCGCATCCTGGGGCTGGGCCGGTCCACGCTCTACGCCCGCATGGCACGGCTGCGGCGCGCCTTCCGCCAGGCGGGCTACGCACCTCCGGAGGCCAAGCGAGGTGAGCGGTGAAACACTCTGCTGAGATCATGGAAGTCCCTTGCGAGCAGATCCGCATCGGCGAGCGCTACCGCAGGGAAATGGGCGACCTGGAGGGGCTGGCTGAGAGCATTGCGCGCGAAGGCCTTTTGCAGCCCATTGGGCTTACCGAGGACTACCGGCTGGTGTTCGGCCAGCGTCGCCTGTTGGCGGTGCGGGACATCCTGCGGTGGCTCACCATCCCGGCGCGGGTGGTTCGTGTCTCCAGCCTGCTGGCCGCCGAGCACGACGAGAACGAGTTTTCGAAATCCTTTACGGCGTCTGAGCGCGCAGCCATTGGCAAGGCGCTGGAGGCGGAACTGGGCGAACGTCGCGGGCGCCATAATCCGGACAATTGTCCGGAATTTCACGGTACAGAGACCCGTGAATTGGCTGCCCAGAAGGCCGGCTTTGACAGCTACAAGACCTACGAGCGCGCCAAAAAGGTCATCGAACAGGGCGCGCCCGAGCTGGTCGCGGCCATGGACGCGGGCGAGATATCGATCAGCGCCGCTGCCGTCATCGCCCAGGAACCGCCGGAAGAGCAACGCAAAATGGTTGAGCTGCCTGCTGAGCTGCGCCGCCAGATCGTGCGCCAACTGCGCGAGGCCACCGAACTCCCTTCCACCGCTGAAGCGCGGCGTATCGCGCGCGAGACCGGCATGCTGGTGGCCGACCGCACCGGAAGGTACCGCTCGGGCGCAACGGCTGAAGAGCGCGCGGCGGCGAAAGAAGATCTCGATGCCATCTGGGCAGCGACGCGCGCCGTCCTGGCTCTGGCCGACACGCCGCTTGATCCTGTCGAGCTTGCATCGCGGCTCGAATACTGGCACTGCCCGGGCATCCGGGCCAAGGCGCCGGTCGCTCTTGACTGGCTCCACCGCTTTGAGGAGGCAATCCGTGAAAACAAGCAGGTTTCATGATTCGGAACTCTCGCACCGAATCGACGAGGTCATCCTGGCGCACCTGGAAAGCCGCGAGCCCACCGCTGAGGAGGTCAGCCAGGAGGTCCTGGAGCGCTACGGCGACTTGGTGGACGAGTACGGCCGGGAGTTGGCCAGAGCGCAGGTGCGCTCGATCGTTTCCGACCGCATGAAGAAGACCCTGGCGACGCGCAAAGGGCGGGCATTGCAATTGCGGCTGGACATGCGCTTCGGAACGCTAGAGCCCGAGTCGGCCCTTACCTTCCGGGATGACAGCGGGGCCATCCGCTACGTGGCCACGGCGCGGGCGACCGAGGAGCACCACCAGCGCTACATCGCGCTGCTGCGAGAGCAGATCGAAGCCGACACGGCGCGCCTGAAGGTGGCCGAGTGGTTCTATGCCTGGCTCAAGCCGGTCTTCGAGAAACATCCCGGTATCACCACGGCCGAGGCGATCGCCTCGCTCGCACCGGAAGGTCAGGCCGCCTGAGAAGCCCTATGGCAGCAATGAGGCCGGTTCTGCTCCGCACCACGCCCTGGCGGCACCAAGCCGAAGCGGTGGAGTTCGTCCGACGGCTCTATGCTTCGGGCAAGCGGGGGGCCATGATCTCAGCCGCCATGGGCACGGGCAAGAGTGCGATGGCCATCTACGTGACTCTGGAGCACGCCTTCCAGCGAATCCTCATCCTCTGCCCGCTGCGCGTCGTGCAGGTGTGGAAGCCGCAGTTCGAGATGCACGCGGCCGTGCCGTTCCTGGTGGCGCCGCTCGATGACGCCTTCACCAGCGTGCGCGCCAAGCGCGAGGAAGCCGAACGCCAGATCAAGCTCGCCCATGCGCGCGGCCTCCCCGTGACGATCATCACCAACTACGAATCCTCGTGGCGCTCGCCGTTTGCTGAGTGGGCGCTGCGGCAGAAGTGGGACCTGGTTGTCGCAGATGAATGCGTCCCGGAAGGGACGAAGATCGCCACGCCGCAAGGCGACCGGCCCATCGAATCCATCCAGGTCGGAGACAAGGTTCTGGGCTTCAACCACAGGACGCAAAGCGTGGTCACCGCCACAGTCCAGGCGACCTTCCGACGACGCACCGAGACCACGCTCGTCGAGGTTGGTTGCACGTGGTTCACTCCGGAGCACCCCGTCTGGGTCGAGGACAAGGGTTACACGCCGGCAGGAGAGGTTTCTCAACAGGACTACGTCAGGAGGATCAACGCTGATGGTCGAGTTGAAGTGCGCATGGTGCGGGATCTCGTTTCAACGGGAGAGGCGCCAGCGGTTTTGCGGCCCATGTTGTTCGGCGAAACGGCTCCCCAGGATCTGGCCGGCACGGTCGTCTACAACCTCCAAACCGCATCCGGAAACTACTTCGCCAACGGGCTCCTGGTCCACAACTGCCACCGCTTGAAGGCCCCCGGCGGCAAAGCGAGCCGCTACGTTGCGCGGCTGGGCCAGGTGGCGCGGTTCAAGTTGGGCCTATCGGGCACGCCGATGCCGCATTCGCCGCTCGATGTCTATGCGTACTTCCGCTTCCTCGACCCCACGATCTTCGGCTCGTCGTTCCATCGCTTCCGCCAGCATTACGCCGTCCTGGGCGGTTACCAGAACCACCAGGTCGTCGGCTACCGGAACCTGGACGAGCTGAACCGCAAGTTCTACTCGATCACGTTCCCCTGCGGCAAGGAGGTGCTCGATCTGCCGCCCGAGGTTCATGTGACCTACACCTGCCGCCTCGGGCCTGAAGCCCTGGGCGTGTACAGGTCACTGGAGCGCGACCTGATTGCCGAGATCGCGGCCGGCGAGATCACCGCGGCGAACGCGCTCGTCAAGCTCCTGCGGCTCCAACAGATCACCGGCGGCTACATCCGCACCGACGACGGGCACGACATCCAGATTGACTCGGCCAAGATGAACCTGCTGCGCGATGTCTTCGAGGACCTCGACGCGCAGGAGCCGGTGGTGGTTTTCTGCCGCTTTCACCGCGATCTCGACGCCGTCAATCGCGTGGCCGAGGAAGGCGGCCGGCGGTCTCTCGAACTCTCGGGCCGCACCGACGAACTCCAGCGCTGGCAGGCAGGTGAAGCGCCCGTGCTGGCTGCCCAGATTGACTCGGGCGGCTTGGGCGTGGACCTGACCCGCGCGCGGTACGCCATCTATTACTCCCTCGGATTCTCGCTCGGCTCCTACGAGCAGAGCCTGGCCCGCGTCCACCGGCCCGGTCAGAGGCGGCCCGTCGAGTACATCCACCTGGTCGCCGAGGGCACGGTGGATGAAAAGGTCATGGCCGCACTGGCCCGCCGCGCGGATGTGGTCAACACGGTTCTTCAGCAACTCAAAGGACAACTATGAACACCGATGAACTCAAACGCTTTGTGGCGCTCGAAGAGCGTCGCCGCGAGCTCGAGGCCGAAATCGATGCGATCAAGGCTGAAGCCACAGAACTGGAAGCCCTGCTACTACCGCAGTTTGAGCAGAGTGGCATGGAGCGCGTAGCGATCGACGGCCGCACCGTGTACGTCGAGCGCAAGCTCTGGGCCAAGGCCAAGGACGGCGACAAGGGCGCTGTCTGCAAGGCCCTCAAGCGCTGCCGGCTGGGCGACTACGTCGAGGAGACGTTCAACACCAACTCACTCAGCGCTTACGTGCGGGAACTGGACCGCGAGGGCCGGCCCTTGCCGCCATCGCTGGCCGCAGTTCTCGACGTCAGCGAAGTCTTTCACCTCAGAACCAGGAGAAGCTAACCATGGCAAAGGAACTCGTGAAAAAGGAAACCGCGGTCGCTCCGTTCGTGATCTTCAACACGAAGCTCGAACAGATCCGCGAAGCGATGCAAGCCAACGTGGGAGGCGAGGGTCTCGCGGCCGGCGACTTCGACCGCATCAAGGTGCCCGCCGGCGGTGGCACGGCCTGGACCATCCAGGGCCTCGACAGCGAGGAGATCCTCAAGGAGGTAGCCGGCA
>JBMFPL010000228.1:0-6179 GCA_049969115.1 Bryobacteraceae bacterium
AGGGTTGCGTCGAGCAAGCCCTGGCCGAAATCCTGCCCCTGGCGGAGGAAAAGAACTTGTCGCTGACAGTCAATCTCGAGCCTGCCGGCAGGCCGCTGGTGGCCGACCCCTACCAGATCGAACAGGTCCTGCTGAATTTGCTGGACAACGCGTGCAAGTTCACGCCCAAGAACGGCGTCATCGAGGTGCGGGGATACCCGTGGTTGTGGGAACGACGCGACGGCGTGCGGGCGCAGGTGGCGGGCAGGGAGCGCCGGGGCATCCGCTCGGCGCTGCCCAACGCCTACCGGGTGGAGATCCGCGACAGCGGCCCCGGCGTGGCTGAACATTTGATCGAAGGAATGTTCCGTGAGTATTCGCCCTTTGGCGGCACTCGTGACCGCTCCGGAGGCGGTCTCGGCCTGGCCATTTGCAAAATGATCGTGGAGGCCCATCGGGGGGACATCTTCGCCTACAACTCGCCCGAGGGATTCACGTTTGCCTTCGTGCTGCCGTTTGCCAGCGAAGCTTTGCCGGCGCCCCTGCCGCCGGCTGATCGCCAACGCTCAGGCGCCACTGAGCGCCCGGGTCAAGGAGGTTAGCGGGGGATGCGCAAGCGCACGATTCTGGTGGTGGAGGACGAACCGGAAGTCCGCAGTTACCTGGAGATGGCTTTAGGCTGCCAGGGTTTCCAAGTCGAAACCGTCGAAGATGGCGAGGAAGCTCTGGCGCGGCTAGAATCCCGTAACGGAGTCTCGCTGGTGCTGCTGGACATCCTGCTGCCGCGCAAGGGCGGCATGGAGGTGCTGCGCGAGATCCGCGCCGCTCACCCCGAGCTTCCCGTGGTCGTTTTGTCCGGCTTGTCTTCGACCCTGACGGTGGTGGAGGCGGTCAAGAGCGGGGCAAGCGATTTTCTCACCAAGCCCGTGAGCCATGAAGAACTGGCGGAGGCTATCCGCAAGGCGCTGGGGGAGAACCAGGAAGGTTCCGGCGAGTATCGGGGCGCGACCGCCTCGCTGGAAACCGGGCCGCTGCTGTGCCCCTGGGCCAAGGGCCGCGCGATGGAGGCCATGCTGAACCGCATCGGGGCCTCCGACGTCCCGGTGCTGCTGCAAGGCGAAACCGGGGTGGGCAAAGAGGTGCTCGCCCGCCAGTTGCATGCACGCTCGCCCCGCGCGCGCAAGCCTTTCCTGAAAGTCAACTGCGCGGCGCTACCTTCGGAACTGATCGAAAGCGAGCTGTTCGGCTACGAGCGCGGCGCCTTCACGGGGGCATTTCGCAACAAGCCGGGCAAGTTCGAGCTGGCCGACGGCGGCACCATCCTGCTCGATGAAATCGGCGACATGGACTTTCGCCTCCAGGCCAAGCTGCTGCACGTGTTGCAGGACAACGAATTCGAACGCCTCGGGGGCCGCGAACCCGTGCGCGTGGAGGTGCGCGTGATGGCCGCTACGCACTGTGACCTGGAGGCAGCCGTCCGCGAAGGTCGCTTCCGGGCCGATCTCTATTACCGGCTCAACGTGATCACCATCCGGATTCCGCCGCTGCGCGAGCGCCGGGACGAGATCCTGGAGCTGGCGGAGTTTTTGCTGCGCAAGCACACGCCGCCGGGCGAACGCCCGCCCGCGATCACGGCTGCCCTGCGCAACGCCTTGCTCGCCTATGACTGGCCGGGCAACGTGCGCGAACTGGAAAACGTGATGCGCCGCTACCTGGTGTTGCAAGACGCCGAGCTGGTCGCGCGAGAGCTCATGGTGCGCAACCTGACCCGGCCCTTCGCTACGCTGGCAAGCGCAGAGTTACTGACTGCGGCCGGTACAGACGGCGATGCACGCTCGCCGCTGGAGAAAGTGGACGAGGCCAAACGCGCAGCGGAGCGCGAGGCGATCCTTTCGGCGCTCAACGCGACGCGCTGGAACCGCAAGAAGGCGGCGCAATTGCTCGGACTGGACTACAAGGCGCTACTGTACCGAATGAAAAAACTGGGGATCGGGGAAGTTCCCGCGTTTTCCAATGGGCGTGCAGCCGCCGTCGCCGCCGCGGGCGCGGGCGAAGCAAAACTTTTAGCCTAAGTTCCCGAACTTTTTCCTTTGCCAATTCCCTTCCCCTTCCGCCTCGTTGAAACGATGCACAACCGCACCCGCGCGCTAACCGGAAAACGGCGACAAATCGTGCCTTTACTGGCTACCGGCACCACGGGCTCTGCATCCGGCGCTGCCGCGGGCGAAGGGCGGCAAATTGCAACGTCACCGGGCAGAGCAATACGCGGCAGCGCTGCCAGTAGCGCTAAGGCGCGCGGGTAAAAGCCGAACCCAAGCTGCCGCCGAGAGGGTTTCTGTTGGCAGTGACGCTGAGCGAGACATTGTGGTGGGTGGGGGCGCTATGGCTCGCCTACGTTTACGCGGGCTACCCGGCGCTGCTGGCATTGCTGGGACTGGTGGCGAGGGTCCGAACGGCAGCGCGCGAGGACTACTTGCCTTCGGTTTCCGTGCTCATCGCCGCCCGCAACGAGGAAAAAGATATCGGTTGGAAGATACGCCAGACCCTGGCATGGGATTACCCCGCGGACCGGCTGGAAGTCCTGGTGGCTTCGGACGCCTCCGAGGATCGCACCGACCAGATCGTGCGGTCCATCGAGGACCCGCGGGTCCGCCTGGTACGGATGGAACGGCGCGCCGGTAAGGTCCGCGCTCTCAACCGGCTGGCCGAGATGGCCCGCGGCGAGCTTCTCATGTTCACGGACGCCAACGCGAGCATCCCGCCGCAGTGCCTGCGGCGCATAGCCCGTCACTTCGCCGACCCGCGAGTGGGCTGTGTAACGGGCATGACGCGGTCGGGCGGCGAGGCCGGAACGGGCGCGGTGGGTCGCGGGGCGGGAGCCTACTTTCGATACGAGGCGCTCATCGCGCGGCTGGAGAGCAGGCTGGGTTCGGTGCTGGCCTGCGATGGCGCCATCCACTGCATGCGTCGCGAGCTCTTCTCGCCCCTGCAACCTGATCTGGCCAACGATCTGGAGACGCCTCTGCGCGTGCTCGGCGCGGGCTTGCTGACCCTCTTCGAACCCGAGGCGTACACGATCGAAAGGGAGACGGAGTCGCCGCGGGAGGAATTCGCCCGGCGAAGTCGTATCGCGGCGCAGGGCGCGCTCGCCATGTGGCGGCTGCGGGGGACGCTGCGCGGGTTGCGCGCCTGGCAGTTCGTCTCCCATAAGCTACTGCGCTGGCTCACGCCACTGCCGCTCGCTGCGATGCTGGTCGGCTCGGTCGCCTTGGCGAGCCGTCCCGTATTCGCTATCCTCGCAGGGACGCAGGTTTTCTTCTACGTTGCTGCCATCTGGGGCTTGGCGCAGGCTTGCAAGCGCGGCAAGGCCTGGTCTGTGTTCGCGATACCGCTGTACGTGACAGTAGGGGGCGCCGCGACGCTGGCCGGCGTGATCCAGGCCATCGCGGGCCGGTCGTTCGACGTTTGGGAAATCGCGGTCATGTCACGAGGAGCCGAAAATGCGGGTTGACGAAAGCGATCGGATCGCGCTGCCGGATGCCGGGCCAACGGGTCCCGTGCGCTGCATCTTCACGGTGGACGTGGAAGACTGGTTCCACATCCTCGACCTCGCCTCCGCGCCGCCCGTGGATCAATGGGCGGTTTTGCCCTCGCGCCTTGAGCGCAACTTCCTGCGCCTGCTCGATATGGTCGAGGAGGCGGGCAGCTCCTGCACGTGCTTCTTTTTGGGCTGGGTGGCGCGGCGTTTTCCGAGCCTGGTGCGAGAGGCGGCGCGGCGCGGGCACGAAGTGGCCTCGCACGGGTATGCCCACCGGCTGGCCTACACGATGACCCCCGACGAGTTTTTCCGCGACGCTCGGCAGGCCCGGCTGATCATCGAGGAGGTGGCGGGCTGTCCCGTTTCGGGCTACCGCGCCGCTGGCTTTTCCCTGACTTCGCGGACGCCCTGGTTTCACGAGAAGCTGGTCGAAGCCGGCTATTGGTACGATTCCTCCCTCTTCCCCGCCCGGCGCAACCACGGCGGGTTGCTCGAGGCCAGCCTCGAGCCCGGCTGGATCCAGACCGCGGCCGGGCCTATCGCCGAGTTCCCCGTCAGCGTGGTTCGCTTGATGGGATTCCGCCTGTGTCTTTTCGGCGGCGGCTATTTCCGCCTGGCGCCGCTAGGGCTGATCGCCCGCATGGCGCAGCGCGTGCTGGCCGAGGGCCGGCCCGTCATCTTCTACCTTCACCCGCGCGAAATCGATCCGGAGCAGCCGCGATTGCCGATGCCTGTGGCGCGCCGGTTCCGCTCCTACGTTAACCTAGCTGGAACGGCGGCTAAGCTTCGCTCGCTGCTGGCGCAGCTTCGCTTCACCAGCATTGCCTACTGGATGCAGGAGGCCGGCTGGACGCCGGCGGGAGTCGCATGCCCGTCGAGGTAACTCTGCTGGAGAACGCCTCGGCCGAATGGGACGGCTACGTGGCCGCTGCGCCGGACGCCTGCATTTACCACGACGCGCGCTGGAAGAACGTTATCGAGGAGACCTTCCACCATCGCTGCCATTACCTGCTTGCCTCGAGGCAGGGGCGTGCCGCCGGCGTTCTGCCGCTGGTCGAAATCCGCTCGCCGTGGTTCGGACGCTATCTGGTTTCCCTGCCTTTCCTGACTTATGGCGGTGTGCTCGCCGAAGATGGCCAGGCTGCGGACGCACTCGCGCAGGCCGCCATTGGCCTCTGCCGGGAGACGGGCGCGCGCTGGGTGGAACTGCGCCAGCGCGGAGAGGCCGCTCTCGACTGGGCCTCGCGGCGACACAAAGTTGCGCTCGTCGTCCCGGTGGAGGCAGGCGCCGAGTCGCTTTGGACGCACCTCGGCTCGCGCCTGCGGGGCAAGGTGCGCAAGGCGCAACGCAGCGGGGGCGGCTTCGAGGTCCTCGGCGGGGAAGGGACGCGCTCCTTCTACCTTGTGTTCTCCCGCAACATGCGCGATCTGGGCACGCCGGTCTACCCGCTGCGCTTCTTCGAGGCCATCGGCAGGCATTTCGCCGCTGAGACGCGCGTTTTTCTGGTGAGCCATGGCGGCCGCATCACGGCCGCGGCGTTCGGGCTCGGCGACCGGGATTGTCTCCAGTTGCCCTGGATCTGCTCGGATTACCGTTACTCCGGTAATTACTGGAGCGAGTTTCTTTACTGGTCAATTATCGAATGGGCGGCCGGACACGGCTACCGGCTGGTGGATTTCGGTCGTTCCACCGCCGGGAGCGGGAATTACCGCTTCAAGAAGCAGTGGAATCCGGAGGAAATCCCGCTTGCCTGGTATTACTGGGCCCGAAACGATGAGGGGCCGCCCGGTCTGAGTCCCGACAATCCGCGCTTCAGCCTTGCCATCCGGCTCTGGCGCAGGTTACCTCTGCCTGTCGCCAACTTACTGGGACCCCCGATCGTAAGGTATCTGCCATGACATTGTACGGAAGTGAAAAATGGATCTTCGAGGAGAACTCGCTCCGCCGCTGGGCCTACCGGCTGCTCGGCGAGGTCCACGTTCCCGGCCGGCTGCGCAGTTACCACATTCTGCGCACGATTCGCCGCCTGGGCCTGCACCGGACGCCGGTGCGCATGCTGGATGCGGGGTCGGGTCGCGGAGATCTCGCGCTTCACCTCGCGCGCCGCTGCCCCCACTGGCAGATCGTGGGTGTGGACGCGGACGAGATCAAGATCGAACGGGCCAACTCACTGGCCCGCCGATACCGTCTGGAAAACGTTCGCTTCGAACCGGCCTTGCTGCAGGACATCGCCTTCGACTCGGAGTTCGATCTGGTCGTGAGCGCCGACGTGTTGGAACACATCGTCGACGATGTGCGCGTGATCGCCAACCTCTGCCGCGCGGTGCGCCCGGGCGGCTACGTGCTCGTCACATCGCCCTCGGTCCCGCAGCGGCCGCACCTGCCCTTGGTGCGCTGGCGTGAGAAGCGGATCGGCTTTCACCCCTCGCAGTACGGGCACGTCCGCCAGGGCTACGGCCCCACCGATCTGGCGGCGAAATTCGGACAGTGCGGAGCGCGCCTGGTGCACTCCCGCTTCACCTTCGGGCTGTTCGGCACGCTGGCTTTCGATCTGTTTTTCGTCATCGGCGACAACCGGCCCAACCCGCTGGTCTTCGCCGTCATGTTTCCCTTGCTCATGGCGCTCGCTGCCGCCGACCTCGGCACCCCTGCGCGCACGGG
>JBMFPL010000229.1:0-6103 GCA_049969115.1 Bryobacteraceae bacterium
GGCGCCTGCGCGGTGCAGCAGCGGCAAGATGCGCGTATTGGAGCCGCAGACATGGAGAATGGTCGGGGCCGGAATGGCGGACACCAGTTGCTGCTGTGCAGGCAGGATCAACTGCTGGTAGAGGCGCGGCGAGGTCATGTCCAGGCTGGCGGCCATGTCTTCCACCGTGATGGCGTCGGCGCCCGCCGCCACCTGCCGGCGCCCGTACTCGATGCCCAGTTCCACGGCGAAGTCCAGGTAGGGGCGAACCGCGTCGGGTCTCCGCACGGATTCGGTGAGCGTGGTGGCGATGCCCAGCAGCTGGCAGACCAGCGTGAACGGGCCCACCAACCCTCCCAGCACCGCGATCCGGTCCCCGAACCGCTTTCGCAGCAGGCCGATCGCCTCGACCACCGCGCGGGGCCGGCCAGCGTCGAGATCGGGCATGGCAGGAAGCGGATCGCCCAGCCGCAGCGGGTGTGTGCGGACCCTGCTGATCGAGGTGCGATCCCCCAGATCCACCTCCGCGCCCAGCAGCTCGGCTTCGATGGTCTGGTCAAAAGGTACGCGGACGAAGTCGAAGCCCACCACCTCGTGTGCAGCGGCGGCCAGGCGCGCCATGATTTGGGCGTCGCGGTGCGCATCGGGCCACCACGCGTTGACCGCTTCCATCTGCGCGAGGGTGGCCGATTGCGTGAGCGCGCCCACCGGCACCGGGCGGACCGTGGCCCGCCTCATGGCTGAAAGCATCCGCTCCCGCGGGGTCATGGCAGTGGCTCGCGCCGGGCTTCTTCGATCATCGCCCGGACGTTTTCCACCGGCGAGTAGGAGTCGATCTCGCAGCCGGGCATGACCACAGCCGTGGTGTGGGGCAGCGTGGCCTCGATGAACTCACGCACCATGCGCCGAACGTCGCCCGGCGTCCCGTGGCAGGCCACCTGCGTGGTGGGCGAGTTCATGGCGCAGCGCTTGCCGGCGAACAGGCGCGCCACCGACTCGCACCACTCCGGCCAGCTCAGCTTCTGGCTGTAGTAAGGCATGTCGTACTGCACGGCCTTGATCCCTTCCCACTGGGCCAGCAGTTGCATGGCCTCCGGCAGATTGTGGCCGCAGATGTGCCAGAAAACGTAAGGGAACAATTTTACGGCTTTTTGCACGAAGATTTGGTCGGCGTAGCCGAACTCGCGAAGCTGCCGCGGCCCCCAGGTGCGCGCCCCGCCGAACAGGCAGACGAAGTGCAGGCCGTGCTTGCGTGCCACCTCGGCGTAGAAGTCCAAGGCGGCCAGCCGCTCCTCCAGCGCCAGGTCCAGGTAGCGCTTCACCTTCTTGGGCTCGGTGATGGTCCAGCGCACGAACTGCTGGACTTCGACCAGCGTCTCGGCGTAGTTAGAGGGCGTGGCGATGCCTACGATCACCGGCACCACGCGGTCCATCTTCTCCTGGAACTCGAGCAGTTGCAGCATGTGCGGGACGTAGTGGGTGACGGCGCGCGAGCCCTCGAGGTAGCGCTCGTAGGCGCGGCTTTCGTACAGCTCGATGGCCTCGTCAATCGTTTTCGCCACCGGCTTGAACAGCAGGTAGTCCTTGTCGCCGCGGTGGACGAAATGCTGGGGCCGCTTTTCAGGCGGGATGAAGTTTTCGATCTGGTGGCTGATGTCCACGTACATCCAGATGGCGTCCGTGCGCAGCTCGGCCCAGGTGCGGATGCACGCGTCGGTGGTCTTGTCCACGTCGTTGTAGATTTCGCGGTGCGAGTAACCGGCGTAGGTAATCTGCCAGTAGTCGAGTTCGGGGGCCACCGGGACCAGATCGGTCTTGCGCAGCTCGAAGGCGGCCGCCATGCGTTCCCAATGGGTCATTTCGCCGATGGGCGCGAGCTTGCCCTTGAGCCGGCGAACCCAGGCGTCTACGATCTCGCTCATGACGTCCTCCCTGCCGCGCGCAGTTCTTCGACCAGGCGGTCGAGCTTGGCCACGGCTTCCCAGGCGTCGTCGCTGGCGTCGTCGGCGCCCATGCGGCGGGCGGCGTCCGGATCCACGGCCGGGCCTCCGCAGATGATCTTCACCCGGTCGCGCAGGCCGGCCTGCTCGATGACGCGAACTGTTTCGCGGGTGTGCATGAAGGTGGACGTCATGTAGGTCCCCAGACCGACGATGTCGGGCTGATGTTCCCGGATGGCCTCCACGAAGTGCTCGTCGGGCACGTCCACGCCGAGATCGATGACGTCGTAGCCGGCTGCCTGGAACACGGGCACGGCCACGTCCTTTCCCACCGTGTGGATGTCGCCGTGGATAGTCCCGATGATCATGCGCCCGCGGGCCGGGCCGCCGCCCGCCTGGCGGATCAGCGGGCGGAGAATTTCCAGGCCCCGGTAGTAGACGTCGCAGGAGACCAGAACTTCGGGCATGAAGATTTCGCCTTGCTTGAAGCGCTCGCCCACCTGGCGCATGCCCGCTGAAAGGCCGCCGGCGAGGATTTCGCTGGGCGAGAGCCCCGCGGCGAGGGCATCTTCGACCAGGGGCGCGACCCCGTCCAGATCCATGTCGAGCACGGCCTGCGCCAGTCGCTGGAGCCGTTCCGCTTTGTCCACTGAGATCCTCCTGGTGTTCTGTGGGCTGTCCCAGGGCAGAAAGCCTAGGGGCAGGGAGACCCGCGTCCCCACGTTAAGAGTACTACAAGGCGCCGGGACAGTTGGCCAGCGGGCGGGGGCCGGCGGATGCGACAATAAGGATGCCCCCCTGGAAGAGACTGGAGGGTGCTGCCATGCCTGCCGAGATCCGGCGAACCGTCCTGCCCAACGGCGTGAGGATCATCAGCGAGCATATGCCGCAGGTCCGTTCGGTTTCCGTGGGGATCTGGCTGTGCACCGGGGCGCGGCTGGAGGCCCCGCAGGAAACCGGCATCTGCCATTTTCTGGAGCACCTGCTTTTCAAGGGCACCAAGACGCGCACGGCCGAGGAGATCGCGCGTTCGGTGGATTCCATCGGGGGCAACCTGGATGCCTTTACCGGCAAGGAGATGGTGAGTTTCAACGCCAAGGTGCTCGACGAGCACCTGCCGGTGGCCTTCGACGTGCTCTCGGACATGGTGGTCAACCCCCTGCTGCGGCCCGAAGACATCCAGAAAGAGAAGGGCGTGATCCTGGAAGAGATCAAGATGGAGCTGGACAACCCCGAGTACTTAGTGCACGAGTTGTTCGCCAGCAATTTCTGGCGGGGACACGCTCTAGGCCGGCCTATTCTGGGCACGCGCGAGACCGTGCAGCGCTTCACGCGCGACATGGTGGAGGGCTACTACCGGCGCGTCTACATCCCGTCCAACATCCTGATCACCGCCGCCGGCAACGTGGATCACGAGCGCCTGGTGGAATTGGCCCGGGAGCGTTTCGAGCTTATGCCCGCCAACGGGACCCTCCCGCCCGACCAGCCGCCGGTGACGCACGCGCGCCTGGCGCTGCGGCACAAGAAGTCGCTCGAGCAGGTCCATCTCTGCCTCGGGGTGCCCTGCTACCCCGCGCCGCACGCTGACCGCTACGCCAGTTACCTGCTGAACGTCCTGCTGGGAGGCGGTATGAGCTCGCGGCTGTTCCAGAACATCCGCGAGCGGCAAGGCCTCGCCTACGCCGTCTTCTCCGAGGTCAGCCCATACCGCGATACCGGGTGCCTCTCGATCTACGCCGGCACCTCGGTGGACGCGGCGCGCAAGGTGGTCCAGTCCATTCTGGTCGAACTGCGCCGGTTCAAGGAGGAGCCGGTGAGCGAGGAGGAACTGCGGCGGGGGAAGGATTATCTGAAAGGCTCGCTGATTCTGGGCCTGGAATCCACCAGCCACCGCATGGCCAACCTGGCGCGGCAGGAGCTGTACTTCGGGCGGTTCTTCAGCCTCGATGAACTCATCGAGGACATCGAGCGGGTCACGGCGGCCGACGTCCAGAGGGTGGCCCAGCAGTTCTTCGATTCGCGCCTGATCACCCTGACCGTGCTCGGCAACCTCGACGGTGTGCGCCTGCGGCGGGAAGAGCTGGTGTGCTGAGCGGCCTGCGGGCTGCGCCTCCGTAGTACACTGTGGGATTGCTGAACGTGAAACCGCTGGCCAGGCTCGCTGTGTGTGCGCTGGCGCTGGCGCCGCCCGCGGCGGCGTTCGATTTCACCGCGCTCAAGCCCGAGGGTTACGTGAGCGACTTCGCCCGGGTGCTCGACCCGGCATCGCGCCAGCGGCTGGAGCAGTACTGTGCGCGGTTGGAAAAGGCCACCGGCGTCCAACTCGCCCTCGTGACCATCCCCAGCCTGCAAGGCGAGCCCATCGAGGACGTGGCCAACGCCCTTTTCCGTGCCTGGGGCGTGGGAAGCAAGAGGTCCAATGAGGGGATCCTGCTGCTGCTCGCCATCGGCGACCGGCGGAGCCGGCTGGAGGTGGGCTACGGGCTGGAACCCGTGATCCCCGATGGTAATGCGGGCACCGTCCTGCGGGCCATGAGGCCGGCCCTGCGCGAGCAGAGATACGGGGAGGCGTTGCTGGCCGCTGCGACCACGCTGGGCGAGCGGATAGCTCAGGCCAAGGGCGTTCGATTGGATTCGCCCCCGGCGCCCCGGCCCGCTCGCGGAGATCGGCCAGTGGAAGGCTGGGTCTTCGGGCTGTTCATCGCCCTGATCGTCCTCCTCATGCTGATCAGCGCGGTGGCTCACCGGCGCAGGTTCTACGGGGGTGTGAGCGGCGGCAGCGGCGTGGGGCCGTTCTTGCTGGGGATGCTGCTGGGCAGGGGCATGGGATGGGGTTCGAGCGGAGGCGGCTTCGGCGGTTTCGATTCCGGCGATTCTTTCGGCGGCTTCGGCGGCGGCGATTCAGGCGGCGGGGGCGCTTCCAGCAGTTGGTGAAACGGGGTGTGCGATGGAGCGAGAGTTGGACCGGCTGGTGGAGAGGCTGAAGCGGGCCTATGATGACCGGCTGATTTCGGTGGTGCTTTACGGCTCGGCGGCCGTGGGCGATCATCATGGCCGCTTCTCCGATCTCAACGTGCTGTGCGTGCTGCGCCAGATCGGGCCGGAGGAGCTGGCTGAGTCGGCGCCCATTTTCCGCTGGTGGCGCGAGCTGGGCAACCCTGCTCCCCTGCTTCTCACGTTAGAAGAGCTGCGCCGCTCCACCGATTGCTTCCCCATCGAGTTTCATGACATCGTCGAGCGGCGGCGCGTGCTTTACGGCGAGGACGTGCTGGCCGGCTTGGAGATCGACGACTCGTTCTATCGCGCTCAGGTCGAGCACGAGTTGCGCGCCAAGCTGCTGCGGTTGCGGCAGAAGGCGGCCGGGGTCATCAAGGACAAGGATCTGCTGCGCGCGCTGCTGGTCGACGCGCTGCCCACCTTCTGCACGCTGTTCCGTCACGCGCTGCGGCTGATGGGGCAGGACGCGCCTTTCCCGAAGCGTGCCCTGCTGGCGCGCCTGCGCGAGAGTCTGGGAGTGGACACCGGGCCGATGGAACGGGTTCTCGATTTGAGGGAAGGGAAAATCAAGCCCCGGCAGTTGGATCCCGCGCCGCTGTTCGAGGGTTACCTGGCAGCAATCCAGGCGGTCATCGCCCGCGTGGACGAGCTACCCAAGTGAGCGGGCATGGAGGATGAAAGCGATGAGGACACTCGTTATCGTCATCGTGGTTTTGCTGGTTCTGGGGCTGCTGGTGGGCGGCAAGGTGGTCTCGATCCGCAACGAGCTGGTGACCCAGCGGATCGCCATCGAGGCCGCCTGGGCCCAGGTGGACGTGGCCTTGCAACGCCGGGCGGATCTGATCCCCAACCTGGTGGAAACGGTCAAGGGATTCGCCGCGCAGGAGCGGCAGGTGATCCAGTCGGTGACCGAGGCCCGTGCGGCGCTGCTGGGCGCGCGCACGCCGCAGGAGCGCATGGCGGCCAACGCGCAGCTCGACAATGCCCTGGCGCGGCTGCTGGTGATCGTCGAGAACTACCCGCAACTGAAGTCGAATGAAAACTTCCTGCGCTTGCAGGACGAGCTGGCGGGTACGGAAAACCGCATCGCCGTGGAGCGGCGCAAGTACAATGAAGCCGTGCAGCGTTACAACACCACGCTGGAGCTGTTTCCCAACAATGTCGTGGCGGCGCTGTTCGGTTTCACG
>JBMFPL010000230.1:0-6072 GCA_049969115.1 Bryobacteraceae bacterium
CCGGCCAGGTCAGCACCAAGGCCATTGGCAGCGACGCCTTCCAGGAGGCCGACACCTTCGGGATCACGCGTTCTTGCACCAAACACAACTACCTGGTCAAGAACATCAAGGACCTGCCGGCCATCGTGCACGAGGCGTTCTACATTGCCTCCACCGGGCGCCCCGGGCCGGTGCTCATAGACCTGCCCAAGGACGTCTTGCAGGCTCAGGGCCACTACGCGCCCGTCTCGAGCATTCACCTGCCCGGCTACAAGGTCGTCACCGAGGGCCACACCGGGCAGATCCGGCGCGCTGCCCAGATGATTTGGGACGCCGAACGCCCTCTGGTCTACGCCGGAGGAGGCATCATCGGTTCGGACGCGCATCAGGAGCTCCGGGAACTGGTGGAGCTAGTGGATGCCCCCGTCGTGCTCACGCTGATGGGCCTGGGCGCTTTGCCCGCCGACCATCCCAACTTCATCTCCATGCCCGGCATGCACGGCTCTTACGCGGCCAACATGAGCATGACCCACGCCGACCTGCTTATCGCCCTGGGCGTGCGCTTCGACGATCGCGTCACCGGTCGCCTCTCTGCCTTTGCCCCCCACGCCAAGGTAATTCACGTGGACATTGACCCGGTAGAGATCGGCAAGAATCGCGCGGCGGATTTGCCCATCGTGGGCGATGCCAGGCGGGTCCTGGCCAAGTTGCTCAAGGTGCTGCGCGACACCCTGCCCGAGCGGGAACGCAAGGCGACCGCGCGAAGGGCGTGGTGGCGGCAGATCCGCGCGTGGCAGCAGGAGCATCCCCTGGAGCCGGTCTTCTCCGACAGTGAGATCAAGCCACAGCATCTGATGGTGGAGATTGACCGGCTGACTGGCGGCGAGGCCATCATCGTCTCCGACGTGGGACAGCACCAGATGTGGGCGGCCCAGTTCATTCGCTTCAAGAAGCCCCGGCACTGGCTGTGCTCGGGCGGTCTGGGTTCCATGGGCTTCGGTATCCCCGCGGCCATCGGCGCCCAGTTCGCCCGGCCCGACAAACTGGTGGTGGCCTTAGTGGGCGACGGCGGCTTCCAGATGTCCATCCCCGAGCTGGCTACCATCGCCTCCAACCGGCTGCCGGTCAAGATCATCATTTGCAACAACGGCTACCTGGGCATGGTCCGGCAGTGGCAAACCCTGTTCTTCAACAACCGGCTGTGCGCGGTAGCCATGGACGGCTTCCCCGACGTGGAAAAACTGGGCGCCGCCTACGGCATCCCGGCTCGGATCGTCGAGCGGCCCGAGCACCTGGCCGGCGCGCTGGAGACGGCCCTGCGCGAGCCCGGTCCTTACGTGCTGGACGTGCGGGTCTCGCCCGAGGAGAACGTCTACCCCATGGTGCCGGCGGGCGCTGCCCTCAACGAAATGCTTCTGGGACCGCCTCGGCCGGTGCCGGTGCCGAAGTAGGAGATCGTCATGCTGCAAGTGATCTCACTGCTGGTGGAAAACAAGCCGGGCGCGCTGATGCGCATCACCGGAGTGCTGAGCGCGCGCGGCTACAACATCGAGAGTTTGACGGTGGCCCGCACGCTCGATCCCACGCTTTCGCGCATGACGATCGTGGTGGACGTGGACCCCGCGCTGCGCCGGCAAGTCATCAAACAGATGAACCGGCTGATCAATGTGCTGCAAGCCAGCGACCTGACCGAAGAACGCGCGGTGGCTCGGGAAATGGTGCTGTTGCGGGTCCGCGCCCCGCTGGAAAGCCGCACCGCCATTCTCAAGGAGGCGGAGATCTTCTCCGCGCGCGTGGTGGATTCCTCGGTGGAGGGCTTCGTGCTGGAAGCTTCCGGCGATCCCGAGAAGCTGGACGAGTTCATTGACGTGATGCGAGCCTACGGGGAGATCGAGGTGACCCGTTCCGGCATCGTCGCCGTCTCACTGGAATCCAAGCGCCTGCGCCTGTCGCCGCCCGTGCCCACGGGGAAAGCCGGGCGCGAGGAAACGGCCGAGCGCCTGACCGACGTACCGAGTTCTTGATCCCACGACTGGAGCAGAAATGGCCAAACGTTACTACGAACCAGACGGTGATCTGAAATATCTCGAGGGTTTGACCGTGGCGGTCATCGGCTATGGCAGCCAGGGTCACGCTCATGCCCTCAACCTGCGCGATTCCGGCATCCAGGTGGTGGTTGCCGAGAAACCCGGCGCGCCCAACTGGCAGAAAGCAGAAGCGGCGGGCTTCCGCGTCCTGACCGCTTCCGAGGCTGCCCGGCTCGGCGACGTCATCATGATCCTGGTCGCCGATATGCACCAGCCTGCCCTCTACCGCGAGGAAATCGCCCCGCAACTCGAGGCGGGCAAGACCCTGATGTTCGCTCACGGCTTCAACATCCACTACGGGCAGATCGTTCCGCCCGCTGATGTGGACGTCTCCATGATCGCTCCCAAAGCGCCCGGCCACCGGGTGCGCGAACTGTTCAAGGAAGGAGTGGGCGTGCCGGCCCTGGTGGCCGTGCACCAGAATCCTTCCGGGCTGGCCCTCCAGCGCGCCCTGGCTTACGCCCGCGCCTTGGGTTGCCTGAAGGCGGGCGTGATCGAGACGACCTTCAAGGAGGAAACCGAAAGCGACCTGTTCGGCGAGCAGGCGGTTCTGTGCGGCGGGGTCAGCGAGCTGATTCGCGCCGGCTTCGAAACCCTGGTGGAAGCGGGCTACGCGCCCGAGATCGCCTACTTCGAATGCCTGCACGAGCTGAAGCTAATCGTGGATCTGATCCAAGAAGGCGGCCTCAGCTACATGCGTTTTTCGGTTTCCGACACGGCCGAGTACGGCGATTACACGCGCGGGCCGCGCATCATTGACCAGCACGTGCGCGAGCAGATGCGCAAGATCCTGGCCGAGGTACAGTCGGGCCAGTTCGCCCGCGAGTGGATCGAGGAGTATACCAAGAACGGGTTGAAGAACTTCCTGGCCATGCGCGAAGCGGCTCGCAACCAGCCCCTCGAGATCGTGGGCCGCGAGCTGCGCCGCATGATGCCCTTCCTCAAGAAAGAAAAAGAAGCGGGTGTCCCGGTAGATCAGCCGGGCGCTCCCGAGGCCTGAGGCAGGCGGCGGGCCGCAACCCGCCGCCTTTTGTTTTTCCAAGGCAGTCTATGAGGATTTACACGTTCGATACCACTCTCAGGGACGGCACCCAGGGCGAAGCCGTGTCCTTCACCGTCGAGGACAAACTCATGATTGCCCAGAAACTCGACGAGCTGGGCATTGACTACATCGAAGGCGGTTGGCCGGGCTCTAATCCGCGCGACAAGGAGTTCTTCGCTCGCGCCCGCGAGCTCAAGCTCAACCATGCCCGGTTGACCGCGTTCGGTTCGACCCGGTTCGCGCGCAATCGCGTGGACCGGGATCCCAACGTGCGCGCCTTGATCGAAGCCCAGACCCCTGCCGTGGCCATTTTCGGCAAAACCTGGGACTTCCATGCCCGGCACGCCCTGGGCATCACCGAGGAGGAGAACCTCAAGCTGATCTCGGAGACCGTCCGTTTCCTCAAGGACCACGGGCGGGAGGTGATCTTCGACGCCGAGCATTTCTTCGACGGCTACAAGGCCAACCCGGACTTCGCCCTGCGCTGCCTGGAGGCGGCCAAGGACGCCGGCGCCGACGTGCTATGCCTGTGCGACACCAATGGCGGCACCCTGACGTCCGAACTGGCTTCCATTGTCGCCGAGGTGCGCCGCCGCTTTGACGGTACCCTCGGTATCCACTGCCACAACGACGCCGATCTGGCCGTGGCCAACACGCTGGTCGCCGTCGAACAGGGCTGCACCCACGTGCAGGGAACCATCAACGGCTACGGCGAGCGGTGCGGCAACGCCAACCTTTGCTCGGTCATTGCCAACCTCGAGCTGAAGATGGGCCACACCACGATCGGGCGGGAGCGGCTGGCCAGTCTGACCTCGGTGGCGCGGTTTGTGGCCGAGCTCGCCAACCTGCCCCTGCGCGCCGACCAGCCTTACGTGGGCCGCAGCGCTTTCGCGCACAAGGGAGGCGTCCATGTGAGCGCCGTGCTGAAGGATTCGGCTACCTACGAGCACATCCCGCCCGCGCTGGTAGGCAATCGCCAGCGGGTGCTGCTTTCGGATTTGTCCGGTCGCGGCAATATTCTCTACAAGCTCAAGCAGCACGGCCTGGCCGAGCGCCTTTCCGAGGAAGCCCGGCGCGAGCTGCTGGAGCGAATCAAGCACCTGGAGTACCGGGGCTACGAGCTGGAGGCGGCCGAGGGGACCTTCGAACTGCTGGTGCGCGAAGCTCTGCACCCCGGTGTGCGCTTCTTCGAGCTGGTCAGTTTCGAGGTGACCACCAGGATGGAGGACGACCGGCATTCCCGCACCGTGGCCACGGTAACCGTCAAGACCAAGGATGGCGTGCACTCGGCCACGGCCTCGGGTCACGGTCCGGTCAACGCCCTCGACCTCTGCCTGCGCCAGTGCCTGTCTTCCATTTATCCCTCGATCGCCGGCGTCCGCTTGACCGACTACAAAGTCCGCGTGCTCGACTCCAAGAAAGGCACCGCGGCCAAGGTGCGCGTGTTGATCGAGTGGTCGGACCACCGCAGGAGCTGGACCACGGTGGGCGTCTCCGACAACATCATCGAGGCGAGCTGGCGGGCGATGGTGGACGCTATCCGGCTGGAGTTGATGCGGCTGAGCGAGCAGGATGACTCGCTCGAGAAGGTCGTCGAGGACTACTGCTGGGGAGTGTGAAAAGGGGCCGGCGCGGGCCGCGAGGATGCCGCGCCGGCCACGAGGTCAGGTTCTGGCGCCGCGACCGTAGCCGAGGCCGCCGGGGCCCAGGCCGCCCCGCCCGAGGCCACAGCCCCGTGGACAGAGCTTGTCGAGTTTGTCACGCTGCTCTTGCGTGAGAAGGCCGCGCAGGGTGGCCATGGTCTGAACTTGCGCTGCGATCCGCTCGGCATGGAGCTTGCCCAAACTGTCGGCCAGGGCCTGGATGGTCTGGGCGGGAGCGCCGGAGCGCACGGCCTCCTGGAGCTTGGTGCGGATCTCCAGCTCCTTCTGCCAGGTCGCTTGGTTTTTGGCTTGCAGCGCTTCGAGGGCGGACTTGAACCGAGCCTTCTGCCCCTCGGTGAGGTTCAGATAAGTGGCCAGGAAGTCCAGCCGCCGCTCGATGCGCTGTTGAACGGTCGGGGCGTTTCCCGTCGTAGCCCCTCCGCGCCAGCCCCGGCCCCACTGCGCCGCAGCCGTAGCCGCCAGCAAGGCGCCAGCCAGTGTCATGGTCGATAACCGCTTCATGGTGTCCCTCCTTATGGTTCACTAACGTGTTCCGCCTAGTTTTGTTTCACGCCGGCTGCCAGCCCGTAATTCATGGAAATGCCTGGACTTACTGCCTGCCGGCGGCCGCCCGCGCGCAGCCTTTGCACCGGCAGGCCCGCCACCACGCAGTTTTTGCGCGGCTCGACGGATGGGCGTTGTATATTCGTTGCTTCAGCAGTGCGCTACTTCTTCAGCTTGCGATTCCCGCCGGTTCGCCGCATCCTGCTGGTGGAGAGCGGTTCGCGGCACCTGATCGAGCAACTGGTGCCCATCCTGCGCCAGTTCTGGCCGGAGGCGCCCATCGGGCTGGTGACCTGCTACGCAGGGTTGCCAGCCGTGCTCGCGGGCGAACCCGGCACCGAGGTCTATCACATCGCCGACTACCAGGGCCGGGCGGGTCGACGCCGCCTCTACGCCGAGCTGGCTGCGCGTGGCTACGACATCATGGGCATCTTGTGCTCGGGCGAGCCGATCATGACCAAGTGGAAATGGGCGCTGGTGGCTCGGGTGCCCGCCAAGGTCTTCTTGGTCAACGAGAACTGCGACTTTTTCTGGCTGGACCGCACCCAGTTGCACACCATGGCTCGCTTCATCGCTCACCGCGCGGGCATGGGAGGGGCTCAGGCGGCGCCAGCCTTGGCCCGGCTCGCGCTGTTCCCGCTGACCGTACTCTACCTGCTGACCTATGCCGCGTTCGTCCACGCACGGCGGCGCTTGCGATTGGCTTGGGCGCGCGGGGTGGGACGCTGAAACGGCGAGCCTTGGTTCGGCCAACTCC
>JBMFPL010000231.1:0-6065 GCA_049969115.1 Bryobacteraceae bacterium
GACGATCAGCGCCGAGTTGCTGCCCAGCTCGAGCGTGACCCGTTTCATGCCCGCCAGGCTGCGGATACGAACGCCCACGTCGGGACTGCCGGTGAAGGTCACCATGGCCACCGCGGGATGCGTGCTGAGCCGATCCCCGATCGCGCCGCCCGGCCCCGGGATCACGTTCAACGCGCCTGGCGGCAACCCGCACTCGTGGAAGATTTCCGCCATCAGCAGCGCGCTGACCGGAGTGGCGCTGGCCGGCTTGTGCACAACGGCATTGCCCGCCGCCAGTGCGGGACCGATCTTGTGCAGCGATAGGTTGAGCGGGAAATTGAAGGGCGTGATGGCTGCGATCACTCCCAGCGGCTCGCGCACCGTGATCGCCCAATGCCCTTTGCCCGTGGGCGCGGCCTCCATGGGTACCACCTCGCCCGCCAGCCGCCTCGCTTCGTCGGCCGAAAAGAGCAGGGTCTGCATGGCGCGATCCACCTCGACGCGCGCCTCGCGGATCGGCTTGCCGCTTTCCGAGCTAACCGCCAGGGCCAGCTCCTCGCGGCGTTCCTGCACGCGGTGATAAGCCCGGTGCAGGATTTCGGCGCGTTCGGCCAGCGTCATCTCGCGCATCAAGGGCGCCGCCGCCCCGGCAGCGGCAACCGCTGCCTCTACTTCGCCTGGCCCTGCCACGTAGACCTCCGCCACCGGGGTCCCGTCGTAAGGCAGCCGGACGGTCCTGCGTTCCCCGGTGCGCACTCGCTCGCCGCCGATAAACATCGGGTATTCCATACCCGCCATGATACGCGCACGACCGGCCCCTGGCAGCGTGCGCGGGCTCCCTCGGTCAGATTATGCTTGTTAAGCCGGAAGAGGTAACCGATGCGCAGTGCAATCACGGCTGTGCTGGTTTTGGGCGCGTGTACATGCAGCGCCGCTACCATGGCGGATGCTTTCCGCAATCCTCCCGACGAGGCCCGGGCCATGGTCCGCTGGTGGTGGTTCGGCCCGGCCGTCACCAAGGCCGGTCTCGAGCGGGAGATGAAGCTCATGAGGGACGGAGGCTTCGGGGGCTTCGAGGTCCAGCCCGTCTACCCGCTCACGCTAGACGATCCCGCCCGCGGGCTCATCAACCTCCGCTATCTTTCGCCCGAATTCCTCGACATGGTGCGATTCACTGGCGAAACCGCTCGCAGGCTGGGCTTGCGAATGGACATGACGCTGGGCAGCGGCTGGCCCTTCGGCGGCCCTCATATTCCCCTGGAACTCGCGGCCGGGCGTCTCCGCTTCGAACGCGTGCCGGTGGATGCTTCGGCTACCTCGCTGCCTTTACCCGCGCTCAAGCCCGGCGAACGCCTGGTCGCAGCCTACCTCGCGCCGTCAGAGAAGAGCCCGCTCGCGCCCGAGCGCCTGTCGCTTTTGCCCCTGGTGGATGACGGGCGCCCCCGCTGGCTGCTGCCCGATTCGCGCGAGCCGCGCAGCGTCCTGCTTTTCATCGCCAGCCACACCGGCCAGCAGGTCAAGCGCGCGGCTGTCGGCGCCGAGGGCCTGGTGCACGATCACTACAACCGCGCCGCCCTCGCTGCTCATCTCCAAGAGGTAGGCGAAAAACTGGTTGCGGCTGGCGCCGGCTCGATCCGTGCGTTCTTCTGCGACAGCCTGGAGGTCTTCGGGGCGGACTGGACGCCCGCACTGCCAAACGAGTTCCAGCGGCGCCGCGGCTACGATCTGATCCCGCACCTGCCATCGCTGCTGCCCGCCGCGGGAGCGGAAGCGGCCGCCATCCGGCACGATTTCGGCCAGACCCTCAGCGAGCTTTTCGAAGAGGAATTCATGGCCCCGCTGGCCGAATGGTGCCGGCGGCACAAAGTCCTTTTGCGTGTGCAAGCCTACGGTGTCCCGCCGGCGGGGCTGTCCAGTTACCGCTTCGTGGATCTTCCCGAAGGCGAAGGTGCACGCTGGGATGCGTTCACGGCCAGCCGCTGGGCTTCCTCGGCGGCCCATTGGCTGGGGCGGCCGGTCACCCACTCGGAGACCTGGACCTGGATCCACTCGCCCGTGTTCCGGGCCGCGCCGCTCGATTTCAAGGCCGAGGCTGACCAGCACTTCCTGCAAGGCATCAACCAGCTCGTCGGGCACGGCTGGCCTTACTCGCCCGAAGTGGTGGGCAAGCCGGGCTGGAGGTTCTACGCAGCAGGCGTGCTGAACGATCACAACCCGTGGTGGCACATCATGCCCGATCTGACCGCGTACCTGGCTCGCATCTCGTTCATGCTCCGCCAGGGCAACCCGGCCAACCAGGTGGCGCTGTACGCGCCGATTCATGACGCATGGGCCAGCTTCACCCTGGGCCGCGTCTCTCTGTTCCAAGCGGTGGGTGAGCGGCTCGGGCGGTCCGTGATCCCCCGGTTGCTGGAAGCCGGCTACCAGTTCGATCTGGTGGACGACGGCGTGATCACCACGCTGGGCCGCATCGAAAAAGGCCGGCTGGCTGTCGCCCGCCACGGCTACCCGATTGTCGTGCTGGCCAACGTCGAGCGGATCCCCGCGGCCACGCTGCGGCGGCTGCGCGACTTCGCTCGCGCCGGCGGGATCCTGCTGGCGACCCGCCGCCTTCCTGCCGTTGCGCCCGGTTTCGCGAACCGTGACGCCGAAACGCGCGAAGTGCAGGAGCTGGCGCGCGAGCTCTTCGAAGGCCCCAAGGCGATTGCGCACTTCGTAGCCGACGAAGAAAGCGAGCTGGCCCGCACGCTCCAAAAACTGCGCCGGCCGGATGTGATCTTCACGCCGTCGTCCCAGGGCATCGGCTTCATCCGCCGGAGCTCACCAACGGCCGAAATTTATTTCCTGGCCAACACGACGAATCGCCGGGTGAAGGCCAAAGCCGACTTCCGCGTCACCGGGCGGCAACCCGAGTGGTGGGATCCGGCCACTGGCGAGATCCGCCGTGCGGAGCTAGCCGGGCGTTCCGCCACCGGCACGGTCATCGAACTCGATCTGGCGCCGTACGAGTCCCGCCTGCTCGTCTTTCCAGTGGTCTCTACGCCCGGCGCGAAGCCGTTGGAGAAGCGACCGACGCCCATTCTCTTGCCCATTGACCTTAGCTCCAACTGGGAAGTTACGTTCGAAGAAACTGGGCGCAAAATTACCATGCCAACACTGCGGTCCTGGACAGATGATCCTGCCACGCGTTATTACTCCGGCCGCGCCACTTACCGCAAGACTTTCAAGCTGCCGCACGAGTTCGTCATGAAAAACGTCCGCTTGAAGCTGGACTTCGGCGAAACCCGGCCGCTCGAGATCGGGAAGGCGCGGGCCTTTCGCACTTGGATCGAAACCCCGGTGCGCGAGGCGGCCGAGGTGTTCCTCAACGGCAAGCGCGCGGGCAGCGTCTGGCATCCCCCGTACGAACTCGACGTGACCGGGTTCGTGCGCACAGGCGAGAATCGGCTGGAGATCGTCGTCTCCAACCTGATGGTCAACCGGATGGCAGGCCAGCCCCTGCCCGATTACAAGGACCTGATCGCCCGTTACGGCGATCGCTTCCAGCCGCAGGATCTGGAAAACCTCCAGCCGGTGCCTTCCGGTCTGTTCGGCCCCATCCGCCTGCTTCCCTACTGAGGCAGTGGGAGCCTGGCGGCGCGTGTTATTGTCGGAGTTGGAAGCGGCCGGCTCCACGCAGGCCGCTCTGCGGGATCTGCCTGTCACCGTGCTCGTGCTCGCTTCACAATCGCCGCGCCGCCGCGAGCTGCTGGCTCGCGCTGGTTTCTCGTTCGTGGTCCGTCCCGTCGAGGTGGATGAAACCTGGTGGCCGGGCGAAGAGCCCGCCGCTCACGTGGAACGCCTGGCCCGCGAGAAAGCCCGCGTCGCCCCTGCCGGCCCGGACGATATCGTACTCGGCGCCGACACGGTCGTGGTCGTGGACGGGGAAATCCTGGGCAAGCCCGCCGACGCCGAGGACGCTGCCCGCATGCTGCGCAAGCTTTCGGGCCGCATGCACCGCGTGCTTACCGGAGTGTGCCTGAAGCGGGGGCCCACGGAGCTCACGCACGTGGAGGCGACCTGGGTGAGCTTCGCGACTCTCGACGAGCAGGAAATCCGCGACTACGTGGCCAGCGGCGAGCCCATGGACAAAGCCGGCGCTTACGCCATCCAGGGCCTCGCTTCCAGGTTCGTGAAGCGGATCGAGGGCTGTTACTTCAACGTGGTCGGTTTGCCGGTGGCCAGCGTTTACCGCTTGCTCAAGCAACTGGCGGGCGTAAGTCCGTTATAGCTGCCGTGCTGCGCTCACCGAGCCTTCCCGCGCGCCAACCCAGGGGCCGCTTGGAATCCACAAACGCTCCCTGCCAGTTATGGGCCGCCAGCGGTGTTCATGGAGAGTCGTGCCACTGGCCGGAAACTCGTGAACACAGTTGCGCGTATCGCGTCACTGCGCCCGCCGCTTTCCAAGCGGTGCGGCTTGCTAGGATGGATCGTTGCGGGTGCCGCGGCGCGGTCCCCGGCGCAACCGTCAAAATCCCATAGTGGCCCGGTGGGAGTGGCCGAAGGGAGCGTAGCATGCGTGGAATGATGCGTCTTTGTATTCCGGCGTCACTGCCTTTGCTGGTCTGCCTGGCCGCCGACCCGCCCAAGGAGTGGGTCGATCGCGACACTGGACACCGGGTCATGCGGCTCAGCGACGAGCCGGGCAGCGCCAGTCTTTACTTCAACCAGAACGGCTACCTGCCCGACGGCAAGCGACTGGTCTACACGACGCCACAAGGCATTTCGACGCTCGAGTGGGAAACCCGGACGGCCCGCCAAGTGGTCGAGGGTCGGGTGCGATTGATCGAGGCCGGGCGCAGACACCCGCGCGTGTATTACGTCCGCGACGGCGTGGTCTATTGGACCAACGTGGACACCGGCGAAACCAGACGCGTCGGCGCCCTGCCCCCGCGGGGCTTCGTGGCCACCGTCAACGCCGACGAAACCCTGCTGGCGGGAACTTACCTGGAGGGCGAAGCCAAGCTGCCAGTCTTCCAACCCTCCCTGCCATCGCCCCAAGGCCACCCTCTGGAGCGGTCGCGCGGCAGGGGCCCATCGCTGGAGGAACGCTGGGCCGCCCGCCTGCCCATGGCCATTTTCACCATGAGTGTCGAGAGCGGCGAGATCCGCGTCATTCATCGTGGCAACGACTGGTTCAATCACCTGCTGTTCTCGCCCACCGATCCAACCCTGCTCATGTTCTGTCACGAGGGACCCTGGCACAAAGTGGATCGCATCTGGACCATCCGCGCCGACGGCAGCGGGCTCACCAAGATTCACACCCGCACGATGGCCATGGAGATCTTCGGCCACGAATTCTGGAGCGCCGACGGCGGCACGATCTGGTATGACTTGCAGACGCCGCGTGGCGAGGTCTTCTGGCTGGCGGGATACAGCCTCGGAACAGGCGAACGCACCTGGTATCACCTGGAGCGCAACGAGTGGTCCATCCACTTCAACATCTCGCGTGACGGCAAACTGTTCTGCGGTGACGGCGGGGATCCCGGCCAGGTCGCCAGAGCGCCCGACGGGCGATGGATCTACCTGTTCCGCCCAGAGCTCATCCCCAACCGCGGAATCGAGGACAAAAACCTCATCCGCCCGGGAATCCTACGCTCGGAAAAGCTGGTGAACATGTCGCGGCACGACTATCGTCTGGAGCCCAATGTGAGCTTCACGCCCGACGGCAAGTGGGTCGTGTTCCGCTCGAACATGTTCGGTCCCAGCTACATCTTCGCGGTCGAGGTAGCCCGCGCGGGTGTCGGCGCGACCTCGCCATGACGGCGCGGGGCGGCGACGATCGTGTGCCGCCTGCGCCAGCCAGATCGCCCCGGGAGCCGGCAAATAAGCAGGCAGCCGTCTCCGCAGCGGTCGTGCCGGCCGCCGCCGGGCTCAGATAAAACACAAGGGCGCATTAATGTTCCTGCGTGCAATCCCCGCTGTGGCCCCAGCGCCACCGTGCCTGCTGCGTGACAATTCCGCCACGCTGGATTCCGCTGCGGCCCCGCACCTGGTGTGGCGGGCTGCGTGCTCGCCACCCACGGCGTGGCGCCTCGGCCATGCTG
>JBMFPL010000232.1:0-6061 GCA_049969115.1 Bryobacteraceae bacterium
ATAAAGGCCTTCCCAGCCGGGCACGAGGTCGATGGCCGGCAACCCGCCGGGCAAGCAAGGCCGCAGGCCGCACCACTCCGAGACGCTGCGCGTCGCTTCCAGCCCGCTGAAATATCCTTGCGCCGCGCGGCTCGACTGTCGCAGGCGCGGGCGGCGAACTCGCTGGTCGAGTCCGGCGAACTCCAGAGTGCCCGCCAGCCGCGTGCGATTGCCCATGAGCGTCACGAAAACCAGGCGTTCGGCCAGCATGCAAGCCTCGCGGATCCAAGCACCCGCGCCCTCGGTGGGGATCACGTCCCACTGGCAGCCCTTGGCGGCTTGTAAAGGCAGCGCCAGGCCCAACGGCTTCAACAGCGGTGCGCTCCAGGCCCCTGCCGCCACGACCACCGCGTCGGTGCCGATTTCCTCGCCCATGGTGGTCATGACTCCCAGAGCACGGTTCTGCGCGGCCAGGATGCGCGTCACTCGAATGGCGGGGAGGCACTCGACGCCCTCCCGTTGCACTTTTTCCGCCAGGGCGGTCACGAAAGCACAAGGGTCCAGGAAGGCCGCATCCGCCCCGTGAACACCGCCACTAACCACGTCGCGCAATACGGTTCGCGGCGGCGCAGCTCCTCGGCGTCGAGTTGCCCGGCCCGGAAGCCATGGCGGTGCGCAAACTGCACCTCCTGGCGCGCCTCTCGGAACACTTGCTCGCTGCGCCAGACTTCGTAATAGCCGGCCTTGCGGAAAGAACACGCAATTGCTTCCCCTGCGGTCAATTGCTCGTACAGCCTCAGACTCTCGCGGCCCAGCGGTGCCATCGCCGCTTCCGCCGCGGGTTCACGAAAGCTGCGCGCGAACGCAAGCAGCCAGCCGAGCAGCGTCGGATCCCGTCGCGGCGCGACGTAAACACGGCTGAGCGGCCGGAACATCGTCCGGAGGACGGACCGGAACCGGCCCGGCCTGACGGGGGAGGATGGCCGGGCGCGATGACTCCGGCGTTGCCGAAGCTGGCCCGAAGGCCATGCGCTCACGGCTCCACAACCACGACGCGCGCGCCACACTGGGCCAGGAACCGGGCGCAGCAGCCGCCGATGACACCAGCGCCCACCACGATCAGTCGTGGCGAGGAGCCTGCCTGTGTTCGTTTGGCCATGGTTTCAGGCCACAGCCGCTGCGGTGGTGTACACGCACCGGCGCCCTTCCTCGAACATGGCGATCACGTTCTCGGGGGGCACGTCCGGCTGGATGTTGTGGACCGCGGCCAGCACCCATCCGCCGCCCGGCCCCATGATCTGGAACATGCGCCGCACCTCGGCTCGCACCTGGTCCGGGGAGCCGTGTGGCAACAGCCGCTGGCTGTCAATCCCGCCCCAGAACGCAATGCGGTCGCCGAATTCGCGCTTCAGCCTCTCCGGATCCATGTGGCGGGCGCTCACCTGCACGGGATTGAGGGCGTCAATGCCCATCTCGATGAAATCGGGAATGTAGTGGTAAACCGAGCCGCAGGTGTGGTAGAGGATCCTGGCCTGCGTATGGGAGCGAATCGTGGCGAAGATGCGCTCTTGAAAAGGCCGGATGAGCTTGCGGTACAGCGGCAGCGAGCAGATCGTCCGGTCCTGCATACCTACGTCGTCGCCGAAGGCCACCACGTCAATCAGATCGCCGACCTCGGCCAGCGCGCGCCGGTTCATTTCGATCATGACTTCCAGCACGGCGTGCATCAAGGCCTGGAACAGTTCGTGGTTACCGGCCAGATCCAGGAACCAGTCGTTGAAGCCGCGCAGGTATTGCGTCATGTGCACCAGATTGAAGCGGGCGTTGAACACGACGCCGTAGCCGGTCTGCCGCAGCCGGAGGGCCTGTTCGCGCAGGCCGCGCGTGCGGCCGGGGTCGGTGGGATCGGGCCACGGGTAGCGCGCGATCGCCTCCACGCTGAGATCGCCTGCCAGCGGCGAAATCTCGAGTTCGTAGTAATGGCAGCCCGGCGGCCGGCGCCGCACGACGCCCCATTCATCGCGATACCGGCCGTTGCCTAGCTCCACGTCGCCGCCCGAGTCGGGACTGCCGAAGCCGAAGGCGCGCAGATCCACTCCCAGACGCTCGAGAATGGCTTCGTCCATTTCGACAAGCTGCTGCATGCGGTCAATCACGACGCCGGGACGGCCGAAGCCGAGCAGTGTGCGGAGCTTTTCGTAGGCAGGAGCTGTCATCCCGGTGAACCGGGCGCTGCCCAGGTCCATGGGCAGGCGGTCGGGTTCGCGGTGCTCGAGGGCAGCGAGGACACGCTCGCGCGGGGTCATCTCCCCATTATACGCGCACTCACATGAAAGGACCGATGCGCCATGGGACGAACTCGCGGTGCCCGAACCGCTCGGCAGCGGTACGCTCTCCTGAAGCCACCCGCAGAAGAAAGCGGAAAATCTCTTCGCCTACCTCCTCCAGGCTGCCCTCGCCATCGGCAATGCGGCCCGCGTTGACATCCATGTTCTCGCGCATGAGCTGGAAGGTCCGGCTGTTGCTGGCGATCTTGATGACGGGGACTGTGGGAAAGCCGATGGCGCTGCCACGCCCGGTGGTAAAGGCGATCACTGTGCAGCCGCCTGCGGCCAGGCCGGCCAGCGAAACGGGATCGTAGCCGGGCGTGTTCATGAAGACCAGGCCCGGGGTGACGATGCGCTCAGCATAGTCCACTGCATCCATGAGCGGGCTCGTACCGCCTTTGGCTACCGCGCCCAGCGACTTTTCCACGATGTTGGTCAGCCCGCCGTACTTGTTGCCCGGCGATGGGTTGTCGTCGAAGGTGGCGCCGAAGCGAGCGAGGTATTGGCGGTAGGCCTGGATGTAGCGAAGAAGTTTTTCGGCTACTTCCCGGTTGCGCGCGCGGCGGACGAGCAGGTGTTCGGCGCCAAAGACCTCGGGCGTTTCCGCCAGCACGGGCGTCCCTCCGAGCCTGGCCAGACGGTCTGAACAGGCCCCCAGCGCGGGGTTGGCGGTGATGCCCGAGAAGGAATCCGAACCGCCGCAGTTCAAACCCAGCACCAGCTTCCATGCCGGCGCGGGCGATCGCTTCTCAGCGGCTGCGCGCTCTAGCAAGCGGCGGATCTCGCGCCGCGCGGCCTCCACGGTGGCGTGTGTCCCCCCGCTCGATTGAATGGTCAAGCCCACCAGGCGCTCGCTGCGCAGGCTCTCGTCCGGAAAGTAGGCGCTGATCTGGTTGACTTCGCAGCCCAGGCCGATGAGCAGTGCGCCGGAAACGTTCGGGTGATCGAGCAGGCCGACCAGGGTGCGTCGCAAGAGTACGGTGTCAGGCCCGATGGCGTGACCGCAACCATCGCCGTGGGGAAAGGCGACTACGCCGTCCACGGCCGGCGGCAACGGTTCCTGCTCGAAGCTGCGCGCCACCAGCTCCGCCACGTGAGCAGCGCAGTTGCTGGCGGCGGCCACCGCGATGTAGTTACGTGTGCCCACGCGCCCGTCCGCCCGCACGTAGCCGAGGAACGAAGGCGCGGCGGCGCGGCGCTCCGGCAGCGGCAGTTCCCTTTCGGGAAAGCCGTAGGCGGGCGCCCAGTCCTCGAAACCCAGATTGTGCGTGTGCACGTGCTCGCCCGCTTCGATCGCCCGCAACGCGCGGCCAATGCTTTCGCCGTAACGGAGGACGCTTTCGCCGGCGCCGATGCGCCGGATAGCCACCTTGTGGCCGGCGGGGATGTCTTCCCTCGCCGCGATTTCGTTCTCCCCGAACCGCAAGCGGGCGCCCGCGGGCAGCGGGACGCGAGCGATCGCCACGTTGTCCGCGGCATGGAGGAGGAGGGCCGCACCCTCGGGACGGGGAGCGCGTTGGATCTCCACCAGGCTCATGCCGGATCGGGCGCAGCCCTCAGCGCATCAGCACGGTCTCGCAAATCTGCTCGTTCAAGTGCACGTGCAATCTGCGGCCGTAAGGGTGAATCCACATGCCGCTGCCGTCTTTGGGAACCGGGATCTCGGCCGCGCTGTTGACAACGCGCCGCGCCCGGTCCGTCTCCACACCCTTGAGCAGCCTGCCGATATGGATGTGCAGATGGCACTGGGTGCGCACCTGGTCTCCATTGTAGGCCAGGCCCCACTCATCGCCCCATAATTCGCGCGCCTTGCGGATGGCGGCCTCCCACAAGCGCGTGCGCAGCCGGTGTGGCATTCGTTCCAGCCCGCGCAACCCATCGTAGGCGTGAGTACGGAGAAGGATCAGGGTCCGGTTCGGCTTGCGCGGGTTGGCGTCGGGAAGGAAGAAAAATTCCATTTCCGCAGGCTGGCGTTCCGCCTCCCGGCACAAGCTGCACTGGCGCAGCTCCATGGTTTCGGGCCGGGTAGGATCGCAGGGGCAACCTACCTCCGTGATCCGCTGGATCTGGAGAAGCAGCAGATGCGGAAGCAGAAACAGCAGCAGCATTTGCGCCCATTATACTTGAGGGGTGTCGCGCGATTGGACCATCCGGATGGGTGTGCTGGCGCCCGTGGCGCTCTGCGCCGTGCTCTATCTTACGGCACTGGACGCTGCCGGCCTGCTGGGACCGGACGAGCCGCGCTACGCCTGGATCGCGCGAGAAATGGCGCGCACCGGCGACTGGGTGACGCCGAAGTTATGGGGCCAGCCGTGGTTCGAGAAGCCGCCGCTCACCTACTGGATGATGGCGCTCGCCTTCCGCTGCGGCCTGGGAGACGATCTCGCACCACGCCTGCCCGTAGCGCTGGCGAGCTTGCTGTTCCTGGCCTCATACCGGCACGCGCTCGCCCGCGAGTTCGGCCCGCGCGCCGCCACCTTCGCCACGTTGATCCTCGGCACGTCGGCCGGCTGGCTGGCCTACAGCCGCATCGGGGTCACCGACATCCCCCTCGCCGTGACCTTTTCCGGCGCGATGCTCGCGGCCTTGCCTTGGCTGGCGCGGGGAGACCGGCGACTGCTGCCGCTCGCGGCGGCGCTGTTGGGGCTGGCGGTGCTGGCCAAAGGGCTCGTGCCGGTCGTGCTGTCCTTGCCTCTGATCTGGCTCGGGCGCAGGCGCTGCCGGGACTTGCTGCGCCCGGCGCCGGCGGCGGTGTTTCTGCTCGTCGCCGCTCCGTGGTACGTGGCGATGACGGTGCGCCACGGGCGACCTTTCATCGACCAGTTCTTTCTCCAGCATCACCTGGCGCGCATCTACGCCGACACCCTTCAGCACGTGCAGCCTTGGTGGTTCTACATCCCGGTGTTGATCACCGGCCTGCTGCCGTGGGCCCCGCTGGCAGCCCTAACTGCGAGATGCCGATTCTACGCGGACGTCCGGCTGCGTTTCTTCCTGTGGTTGACGATTTTCGGCCTCGTGTTTTTTTCGCTGGTTCGCAACAAGTTGCCTGGCTACTTGTTACCGCTGATGCCCGCCGCCTGCGCGCTGGCCGGCGTGGCGCTCGATCGCGCGGAACAGGTCCGCTGGCAACTGGCGGCCGCGGCTGCATCGCTCGCCCTGGCGCCGTTGGCCGCCGGCGTGCTGCCTTCCGCGCTGGAGGTCGGGATCCGTAAGGCACAGTGGCCGGAGTGGTCCTGGGCGGGTGCGGTTGCCGCGGCCCCGCTGGCGCTCTGGTGCTGGCGGCAGGCGCCCCGCCGGGCCGGCCACGCGGTGTGGACGATCGCCCTGGGCGTGGCGGTTGCTGTGCTGTGGATGGCTCGCACCACCCTGCCAGTACTCGACCACAGCGTTTCCGTGCGCGGCTTCTGGCGCGCCACTGGCGGCGCTGCGGCCCACTGTTGCGTGGAGGCTGTCGGCCGCGAGCGCCATTACGGGCTCAACTACTACGCGCGGCGGCCGCTCCCGGATTGCCGCCAGCAACCACAAGCTTGCCGCATCGTGCCGGCGCCCGGCGGTCTGTTAACCATCTGCAGCGCGCAGCACCGCCTCAACTGATCTTGGCTTCCTTGAGAGCCTTCTCGATCTTGGCCTTCAGGTCCTTGGTTTTCTTGGTCTCGGGCACTTCCCGTAACACCGCCAGCGCTTCCTTGCACAGCGCGCTCAACCGTTGCGGCTGGTCGAGCTTCTTGGGGCCGAACAAGGAGGAAAGATCGTAG
>JBMFPL010000233.1:0-6030 GCA_049969115.1 Bryobacteraceae bacterium
GCCTCGTGGGCTTCGGGGGGCGACAGGACTTCCCAGTGCGTCCCGTCATTGCGGATGTCCTCGGCGCCGGCATCCAGCACCACGGCCATCAACTCGTCCTCGGTGACTTTGTCCTGCGCGATGAGAATCTGGCTCTTGCGCTCGAAGAGCCGCGCGACGCTGCCCTGCTCGCCCAGCTTGCCGCCGTACTTGGAGAAAATATGCCGGATTTCGCTGACCGTGCGGTTGCGATTGTCGGTGACCGCCTGCACTAGCAGCGCCACGCCGCCGGGGCCGTAGCCCTCGAAGACCACCTCTTCGATCTGCTCGCCCTGCAACTCCCCCGTGCCGCGCATGATGGCGCGACGGATGTTCTCGGCGGGCATGCTGGCGGCTTTAGCAGCGAGAATAGCGGCGCGCAGCCGGGGGTTGGAATCTGGGTCGCCGCCGTTGCGGGCTGCAATGGTGATTTCCCTGATGAGGCGCGTGAACAAGCGGCCGCGTTTGGCGTCCTGGGCAGCCTTCTTGTGCTTGATGGTCGCCCATTTGGAATGGCCTGACATGGGTACCTCTCCGGCAGGTGGGCTTGGTTTGGGCGCTTCAGGAACCCACCCACCGAGGATACCAGAACCGGCGGGGCTTCTCAACAGTGATGCGAAGGCTACTGGGGCGGGCGGCGCGGCGCGGTGCGGCAACCGCGTGCGGGGCTCAGCTACGGCCCGGCCTGGTCTTGCCAAGGCGGTGCGTACGGCTGTATACTGGTGCGGACCGGCCGGCGCGCTTCCGGTCGGCGATTCGGTTTTGGAAAGGAGTTTGCTGTGGGGCAACTGCTTAGAGGTTTCTTCCTGCTCGTGCTGGGTGCCACCCTGGCCTCCGCCCAGGAAGTCCGCGCCTCCATCACGGGCATCGTCACCGACCCGAGCGGCGCTCCGGTGGCGGGCGCCACCGTCACCGTGACCAACGTCGCTCAGAACGTCTCCGTTACCACCAAGACCAACGAATCGGGTAACTACGTGACGCCGTTTCTGGCGCCCGGCACTTACCGGCTCACCGTCGAGCAGAGCGGCTTCAAGAAGTTCGTGCGCGAGAACATCGTCTTGCAGGCCTTGGACCGCTTACGCCTGGACGTGCAGCTCGAGCTGGGCCAACTGACCGAAAGCATCACCGTGAGCGCTTCCGTTTCCCAGTTGCAGACCGAGACCGCCACACGCTCGCAGGTTCTGGCCCAGGAGATCATCGCCAACGTTCCCACGCAAGGACGCAACCCGTTCCAGATCGCCTGGGCGGCCGCGGGCGTCATCAAGAGCGGTTCCTGGCGCTACCTGCGCTCGTTCGACATCGCAGGCACTTCCGGCATTTCCATCAACGGCGGGCGAGAGAAAACCAACGAGGTGCTGCTGGATGGCATCAGCAACGTGCGCGCTGAGTACACCGTGATCGCCGTTCCCACCACCGAATCGGTGCAAGAGTTCAAGGTCCAGACCAACACCTACGACGCCCAGTACGGCCGCACTGGCGGCGGCGTGATCACCATCGTGACCAAAGGGGGCACCAACGAGTTTCACGGCACGCTCTTCGAGTACTTCCAGAACGACAAGCTCAACGCCAACCAGACCGAACTCAACCAGCCGCAAACCATTGGCGGCGTTTATTACCCGAAGGGCCGCAAACCCCCGAATCACATCAACCAGTTCGGCGCTATGGTGTCCGGCCCTTATTACATCCCCAAGCTGGTAGACACGCGAAACCGGGCCTTCTTCATGCTGAGCTGGGAAAGCATGCGGCAGCGGTCGGCTGACCCGGACGTCAAGACATTCCCTATCATGGAAATCCGCGGCGGCGATTTCAGTCAGCTTTACAATGCTGCCGGGGACCAGGTGCTCATCTACGACCCCTGGACGACCAAGGCGGACGGCACCCGGACTCCCTTCCCGGGTAACCGGATTCCGAGCAGCATGATCGACCCGGTGGCAGTGAAGGTTCTGTCTTACTATCCGCCGCCTTCCTCGCCCGGCCAGGGACCGGCCCATGTCAACAACTATCCTTACCCCTCACGCTGGATTGCCAGCTTCGACCAGTTCGTTGGCCGCACCGACCTAGTCATCAACTCCAAGAACACCGTGTTCTTCCGGTATGGCGAGAATCCGTTCCAGGAATTCCGCGCCATCGTGTTCGGCCTCGACAACCCGGCCGAGCCTACCGGCAACGCGCCCCTGCTGCGCAACGGTCGCAACATCATGATGAACTGGACCTCCACGCTGTCGCCCAGCATGACCTTCGACTTCCGCTTCGGGCTGACGCGCTGGGAAGAGGCCGGCGGCAGCTCGATCGGAGCGGGCTACGATCCCAGGCAGCTTGGCATCGACCCGGCGCTGGTGGCGCAGTTCACCAAGTACCAGTTCCCGCGCTTCGATCTGGAGGGCTACCAGTCCGTGGGTTCGGATGCCTTCGGTCCGGGCACTCGCGACACTTACAGCTTGCAGCCTAACTTCAACAAAGTCATCGGCCGGCACTTTTTGAAATTCGGAGCAGAAGCGCGCCAGTACAACCTGAACAACTCCGGCCGCGGCTATCCTTCGGGTTACTGGTACTTCGGCAAGAACTGGACCCAGGCTAACGCCACCCGCGCCGACGCCGTCTCGGGCAACAGTCTGGCCACCATGCTGCTCGGCCTGCCCAGCGCTGCGCGGGTGGAGAAGAACATCGACCCCGCTTATCGGCATTTCTACTATGCCGGCTTCATCCAGGACGACTGGAAAATCACCTCGCGGCTGACCATGAACCTCGGCCTGCGATGGGACACCGAGACCGGTAACCTGGAGCGCTTCAACCGCCAGGTCAACGGGCTCGACCTGGACGCGCCCAGTCCCATCGCGGACAAGGTGAAAGGCCTCACCCTCAAGGGGCAGATACGCTTTGCTGGCTTCGAGGGCCAGCCCCGAACCCTGTTCGATGCGGACAAGAACAACTGGCAGCCGCGAGTCGGGCTCGCCTACCGTGTGCGGGAGAAACTGGTGCTGCGCGGCGGGTACGGGCTTTACTACATTGGCGACGACACCCTCGGTTCGACCGCGGGCTTCAGCCGCACCACCAACGCCGTGGTCACCACCGACGGGTTGCGGCCCGTTCCTGGCCTGAAGACCGCCAACCCGTATGTCACCTACGGCGGCAAGCTGCTCGATCCCATTGGGACCAGCCAGGGTGCGGCAAGCTTCCTGGGCGAGGGGGTGCCCGCCTACATGCGCAAGCGCGGCCTGCCCTATAGCCACCAGTACTCCCTCGACATCCAGCGCGAGCTGCCGGGCGGCGTGTTGTTCGAGATCGGCTATAGCTCGAACCTCACGCGGTCCCTGCCCGTGGCCTTCGGGCTCAACTACATCCCGGCCAGCGAGATGGGGCGCCGCACCTCCACGGGCGCGATCGACACCGCTTATTACACCGGCCAGGTGCCGAACCCGATGGCCGGGCTGATCCCGAACAACGCGGCGCTCAACGGCGCCACTATCCAGCGGCAGATTCTCTGGCGGGCGTACCCGCAGTACAGCGGGGTGACGATCTACAGCGTTCCAGTCGGCCGCAACCAGTACCACGGGATGTCCATCAAAGTGACCAAGCGGCTGTCGCACGGGTTGAGCTTCCTTTCCAGTTACAACATTGGCAAGAACCTCCAGCAAATGCGCGTGGTGAACGCGCAGGACTTTGTCCTGGCGAGCTGGGAAGCCACCAAGCTGATCAAGGAGTCCAACCAGAACATCGACGCCCCGCAGAAGTTCGTGATCGTGGGCATTTACGAGCTGCCCTTCGGTCGCGGCCGCCGCTTCGGCGCCAATGTTCCCGGATTCCTGAATCACATCATCGGCGGCTGGCAGATCAACTATGACGTCACTTACCAGAGCGGATGGGTTTCTGACTATCCGAACGCTCCCCAGGTCCGCCCGGGAAGCGCCAAGTTGCCGAATCCCACTCGGACACGGTGGTTCAACACCTCTCTGTGGGACGACCCTGCCACCGGCAAGCGCGTGCCCGTGCCCAACCTGACTTATGAATTCCGCACCTTCCCGTACCTGTTCAGCGACGTACGCCGACCCGGCTACCAGAACTGGGATACGTCGCTGTCCAAGTACTTCCCGCTGACCGAAAGGATGAGGCTCCAGTTCCGCTTCGAGATGGTCAACATGATGAACCACCCCTGGTTCAATGACATCGCTTCAGTTGACGTAACCCATCCGGCCTTCGCCCAGCTCAGCCCGCGCCAGGCCAACCTGCCGCGGTTCGTCAAGCTGGTCATGCACCTGAACTGGTAGTTCCGGTTGGTTCCGGGGCAAACGGCCCGCGTCCGCCTGGCGGACGCGGGCCGTTTGTTTTCGCACGACATCAGGCCTCGAGCGGGCACCGATCACCACCCAAGGAGGCCTTCGATGTGCAGGCTTTTCAATCCACTGGAGCAGCCTCGCGCGTCATCTAGCTCCGCGCCGTCCTAACCTCGGGCGGGAACGTCGCAAGCCGCACCTACGCCACCGGGAACCTCGTCATGGGCTTTGGCTTGGGCGAGGTCACGGCCTGCGCGGCGCGGCTTGCGGCCCCGAGGTGCAGGATGGATCCCGATCCCATCATCATCATCATTCCGCCGCCCGCAGATTAACGCTCTTCAAAGTTGCAGCATCGTGCGATGCGGGCCGCACGCTCGTAAGTAGATGAACCTCGCTGCGGGGTTGCCATCAGGACGGCGCAATCTGGTATGATTCTTTGGGAGTACCGGGAGTAGAACCGCCAGGTGTACTCCCAAGGAACGCCTGCCTTCGCGTTCGCCGGCTTCCCGCGAAAACCATGCGACCGACCGCTCTGGCAGTGCTTGCTTGCTGTGTCGGCGGCCTGCTGGCTGGCGGCGGACGTCCAGCCAAGTTCGCCAGCCAACCAGGCCTTCCCGGGGATTTGAAACAACTGTGGCACGCGGGCGCGAACCTATTCGCCGGGGGGCGCTATGAAGAGGCTGGGGCCGCCTTCGAGGCAGGTGCGCGAGCCTCAGCAGCCAGGGGCGACGAGAGGTCTTGCGCGCAGTTCTTGAACAATCTCGCCGGATGCCGCCTGGCCCGGTTTCGCTACCGAGAAGCGGTTCAGATTTATCTCGAGGCCCGGCGGCTGGCTGAGCGGCGGCGGGACTGGAAGACGGCCGCCATCATTTCATCCAACCTGGCCACGGTCTACGCGCAGATGGGTGATCAGCCCACAGCCCGGTCTGCGGCCGAACACGCGCTGGAGCTGGCCAGGCGGGCTTGCTGGGCCGACGCTCAGTTGCTGTTGCGCGTCGCCACCTTGCGCGCCCGGCAGGGTGAACTGCAGGCGGCCTTGCCGTTGTTCGATGAGGCCGCGCGTCTAGCCGACCAGTTATCCGATCCACGAACTTTGCGGCAGGCGTGGCGGACGCTGGGGTATGAGTATCTGCGCCGGGGCAACGTGGGTAACGCCGAGCGCGTGCTTCTCGAGGCTTTCCGGCTGGACCGCCTCGCGGCGACGCCGGAGCTGGCCCTGAGCTACCGCAATCTGGCTTTGTTGCACAGCGCCCAGGGTGAACCTGCCACGGCTGAGCGACTGATGGATGCCGCGCTGGCAACCGCACAGGCAGGGCGCTCGCCGGTGCCGCTGTGGACGCTATACTTTGAACGCGGCCGCCTGCGCCGGCGCCAGGGCCGCTTGGGGCCGGCCCTGGAAGATTACCGGCGGGCGGCCGACCTGGCTCGCCGCTGGCGCACCGAGGCGCTTCCCGCGGAGTCTTCCGGCGTCAGTCTTGACGTGGGCCTGCAAGAGCTTTACGGCGAACTCGCCGAAACTGCCGCCCGGCTGGCGAGGCAAACGGGTCGGCGCACACTCGCCGTGGAGGCCTTCGAAGCAGCCGAAGAGAACCGTGCCGCGAGCCTTCGCGCGCGCCTGGAGGAAGGCGCCAGTGAAACAGAGGCTTTGCCCCCCGAGTACTGGACGCTGCTAGGCGAACTCCAGCGCGCCGCACCGGAGACCGGTTCCGGCGCCAGGCGGGGCTGGCAGCGCAGGGTGGAG
>JBMFPL010000234.1:0-6013 GCA_049969115.1 Bryobacteraceae bacterium
GCCCCTCCCCTTGCAGCGCCGCTACAACCTGCCTCATTCCTCGCCCCAACGCGAACTGGATTTCGCTGCCCGCATCACTCGACGCTTGCTGGCCTCCGCTCCCCTCGTCATCGCGAGCTGGCCCCAGCGCGTCGAGGACCGCGACTGCACCCCCAGCCCACTCATCCGCGAATGGCCGGAGCTGTCGCCTGCGGAACTCCCACAAGCAGGCCCACCCGCCTACGCTCGCATCCTCGCTGCCCATGCTCGACTCGAATCCCGCGAAGAAACCGAAGCGCCCCCTGTTGCCGCGGGCCAGCACTCCCGCGGCGGCAGTCGCATCTTCCAGTACCAGGCCCTCTGCCCTTTCCGCGCCTTCGCGCAACTGCGGCTGGGAGCCCAGCGACCCCGTCTCCCTGAACCTGGCTTCAGCCCCCTCGACCGCGGGCACGCCATCCATCGCGCCCTCGAATATTTCTGGGGCTAACTGGAAAGCCAGCAGCGCCTGCTCTCGCTCGATCCGCCAAGCATCGATGCCCTGCTCGATGAGGCCATCCAGCACGGCCTCCGCCGCGCATGCGCCCGTCGCACCGACCTCGGCCCGCGCCTGATCGAACTGGAACGCCGCCGCCTGAAAGAGCTGCTCGCCGCCTGGCTCGAACACGAAAAATCTAGCGAGCCCTTCCTGGTCGTCGCGCGCGAACAGGAGCGCGATATCGAACTGGGCGGCGTCCGCACCACCGTCAAAGTGGATCGCGTCGACCGCCTGCCCGACGGCCGCGAAGTCATCCTTGACTACAAAACCGGTGAGTGCTCCGTCAAATCCTGGCACGGAGACCGCCCCGAAGATCCCCAGTTGCCCCTTTACGCCGTCACGCACGCTAGCCCCCTGGCCGCCGTGTTGTATGCCCGCATCAAAGCTGGCGAGACGCGCCCAATCGGGCTCCACGCGGACCGTCCCCTCATCCGCGGCGCGGGCTTGCTCTCCCGCGAAACCCTTGACCAGTGGCGCGACGCCCTCCAAAGATTGGCGCAGGCCTTCCGCGGAGGCTACGCTGCCGTGCATCCCAAACGCCCCGGACAGACTTGCCGCACCTGCCGCTTCGAACCCCTTTGCCGCGTCTACGAGGCCGAATTCGAACCCGAATCTGGGGACGAAGAACCATGACGGCTCTCCCTGACCAGGCCGCCCGCGATCGCGCCCTTGACCTGACGCGCTCCTTCATCGTCCAGGCGCCGGCCGGCTCGGGCAAAACCGAACTGCTCATGCAGCGCTACCTCGCCTCGCTCGCCACCGTCCGCCAACCCGAAGCCATCCTCGCCATCACCTTCACCCGCAAGGCCGCCGCCGAGATGCGCCGGCGCATCCTCGAAGCCCTCGATCACGCTGCCGGCCCGCCGCCTCAACCGCCGCACGAGCGCCGCACCTGGGAGTTGGCTCGCAAAGCCCGCCAGCGCGACCGGCGCCTCGGCTGGCAACTCTCCCTTTACCCTCACCGCCTCCAGGTCCGCACCTTTGATTCCCTTTGTGCCGCCCTCGTCCGCCGCATGCCTTGGCTCTCCCGCCTCGGCGCCTCGCCCACCATCGTCCAGGACGCTCACGAACTCTATCTGGCCGCCGCCCGCGCCACAGTCCGGCTGGTCGAATCTCCCGAACACGGCCAGCCGCTCGCACGCCTCCTGCTTCACCTGGATAACGACGTCGCCAAACTCGAGGAAATGCTGGTCGGCATGCTCGCCCGCCGCGACCAGTGGATGCGTCACCTCGCCGCCAGCCGGAGCGAACTCGACGCCGCGCTCGCCCGCGTGATCCGCGCCCACCTCGAGCGCCTGCGCCAGGCTTCCGAGAGCAGCCTCCGTGCACCCTACACACTCCCCGCATCCGAGCCCGAATGTCTCCAAGACTGGAAACACATCGCCTCCCTCCTCCTGACGAAAAAAGACGAATGGCAAAAGCGGCCCGGCCCGCAAGCGCCGCCGCTCGAACCCAGCGAACGACTCCGCGATCTCCTCGCACAGACGCGCCGCCTTCCAGCACCTCGCTACGACGACTCCCAGTGGGAACTGGCGCGCGCCGTCTTCCAGGCCCTCGAACTCGCCCTCGCCAACTTGCGCATGGAATTTCGGGCCCGCCGCCAGGCTGACTACATCGAAGTGGCCCTCGGCGCAATCCAGGCCCTGGGCTCCGGAGAGCAGCCCACCGACCTCATGCTCGCCCTCGATTGCCGCCTCGAACACATCCTGGTGGACGAATTCCAGGACACCTCCCTCACCCAGTTCCGCTTGTTGGAACTCCTTACCGCCGGGTGGAACGAGGGGGACGGCCGCACCCTCTTCCTGGTCGGCGACCCCATGCAGTCTATCTACCGTTTCCGCGAAGCCGAGGTCGGGCTCTTTCTCAAGGCCGCCCGCGAGGGCCTCGGCAGTGTCCGCCTCGAACCGCTACGTCTGGAAGTCAACTTCCGCTCCGAGGCCCGCCTCGTCGAGTGGTTCAACCGCGCCTTCCAGCTCCTACTGCCCGCTGCCGACGACATCGCTACCGGCGCCGTGCGCTTCAGCCCTTCCCAACCCCGCCCGGACGCCCCCCACCTAGGCATCGTCCGAATCCACCCCTTCATCGGTCCCCACCTCGATGCCGCCGAAGCCCAGCGCGTGGTCGAGATCGTGCGCGACATCCAGCGGCGCGATCCCGCCGCCAGCATCGCCATCCTGGTGCGAGCCCGAAACCACCTGCCCGTGATCCTGCGCGCCCTGCGCAACGCCGGCCTGCGCTACCGCGCCGTCGAAATCGAATCCCTCGCCGAAATTCCCATCGTCCAGGACCTGCTCGCGCTCACCCGCGCCCTGCTCCACCACGCCGATCGCGTCGCCTGGCTCGCTCTGCTTCGCGGCCCATGGTGCGGCCTCACCCTCGCCGAACTCCATACCCTCTTCTCTTCCGACCACGAATCCACTGTCTGGGAAGTCATTTCTGACCCTGGCCGCACCGCTGTGCTCAAACCGGAAGCCCTCGTCCGCCTCGAGCGCTTCCGCCAGGCCATGGCGCCGTCACTCGAGCATCGCCGCCGCTCCCTGCGCGATTGGGTCGAATCGGCGTGGCTGGCTCTAGGCGGTCCTGCTTGCACCGCTGGTCCCGCCGATCTCGACAACGCCGAAGCCTTCCTCCGCCTCCTCGATCAACTCGACGACGGCGGCGACGTCGCCCTGGACCAACTCGAAGACAGCGTCTCCGCCCTCTGGGCCTTGCCCGACCCCGAGGCACCCGAGAACCTTCAGGTCATGACCATCCACAAGGCCAAGGGCCTGGAATTCGACGCCGTCATCCTGCCCGCCCTCGGTCGCCGTCCCAAATCCGATCCGCGCCGCCTGCTCGACTGGCTCGAACTGCCCGCGCATGACTCCGGCAGCGACCTGCTCCTGGCTCCCCCGCCGCCCAAAGGCGCCACCACCGGTCCCCTCGCCGACTTCCTCAAATTCATCGAAAAGCAGAAGAGCGAGCACGAGGCCGGGCGCCTGCTTTACGTCGCCGCTACCCGCGCCCGCCGCGAACTTCACCTGCTCGGACACGCTGTCGTTTCAGGAAGCGAGGAGGACCACAAAGTCAGCCCCGACTCGCGTTCCCTGCTCCGCCACCTCTGGCCCGTCGTGCACAAGGAATTCGAACGCGCGGCCGCGGGCGTGACCGCTCAGGAAACCACCCCCCCCGCAACCCCGCCTCGCCTCGAACTGCGCAGGCTCCCCGCCGCTTGGCAGCGACCCGAACCGCCACCTGCCCTCGCAGTCGCTGTGCCGCTCGAAGCGGGCGAGCTCGAACCCGAAGAGGAACCCGTCTCCTATCTCTGGGTCGGCCAGACGCTGCGCCACGTCGGCGCCGTTGTCCACGCCATCCTGCACCGCATCGCCCGCGAGGGCCTGGCGCGGTGGGACCCCGCCCGCGTCCTTTCACTGCGCCATCTCTACGCCACCCTGCTCCGCGAACTGGGCGTCCCCGAAACCGAACTCGAGCAGGCCATCGGCCGGGTCGTTCACGCGCTCACCGCCACCCTCACCGATCCCCGCGGCCGCTGGATCCTCGACGAATCCCACCAGCAAGCAGAAAACGAGCTCGACCTAACCGGATGGATCAGCGGCCGCCTGCGCCGCGTCCGGCTCGACCGCACTTTCGTGGACGCCTCCGGCATCCGCTGGATCATTGACTACAAAACCGGCCTTCACGAAGGCGCCGGTCTGGACCGCTTCCTCGATCGCGAACTAGAACGCTACCGCGCGCAGATGGAAACTTACGCCGCCCTCTTCCAGCAACTCGATGCCCGGCCCATCCGCCTGGGTCTCTACTTTCCCCTGGTGCAAGGCTGGCGCGAATGGGGAGCGCCTTTCCGCCGCGGCGCGCCCTGATCGCTCAAGCTTGCCGCGGAAACTGATCCGGGTTGTCGGTGAACACGGCGTCCACGCACAGTTTATAAAGATAGTACGCCATCTCCGAGCGCACGTCCGCGAAAGCGCCCGTATCGGCCGAGCGGAACGTGTAAACCGTCACCGTCAACCCCAGCTCGTGCGCGCGCCGCACTACGCCTGGATCGCTCAGCACCAGGCTCTTCTCCGGCCCGATGCCCGTGGCAAACGAGCGCACTTCCCGCAACCCCTCAGCCGTCAACCATCGCCCTTCCCCGCCGCGGCTCACTAGAAACGTCATGGGCAGCTTGCAGCCCAGCTCACGCATGTTCTTGAGCGCCTCCGCGCTGAACGATTGCAAGATGACCGGCGTGCGCGGATCCGCGGCCGGCTTGTCGAGCCCGTTGCGCCGCAGCGCCTCCCACACCAGCTCTTCCATGCGAAAACCGTACTTACCGTACAGCTCCGGCGCTTTCAGCTCCGGATAAAGCCCGGCCTTGCCGCGGAGGGTCTCGATCGCCTCCTGCCAGGTCGGCACCCGCGTGCCCCGGAACTTTTCGCCGAACCACGCGCCCGCGTCCAGCCGCTTGATCTCCTCCAGCGTGAAATCCACCGCCAGCCAGCGGCGGACCTCCTTGCCGCCCACCTGCTCCTTGCGCGCCCTCTCCGGATACACCCGCGCTGCATCCGTGGTCCGCTCCAGTGTCACGTCGTGCAAGCACACCAGCACCCCGTCGCGGGTGATCTGCAAGTCCTGCTCCACGTAATCGGCCCCTTGCTCAATCGCCAGCCGGTACGCGGGCAACGTGTTCTCCGGCGCGTAAGCCGAGGCCCCGCGGTGCGCGATCAGAATCTTTCGCATCCCGCCTCTCAGCCAGGGCGCCGCAGCCGCTATCGCCACGAAACTCCGCCTCGTCGTCACCCAATCGTCTCTCATCCCATGACCTCCTGCGCGCGTCGCCGGTAACTGTCCACCTCCGCGTCCCTTTCCGCTGCCGACCACCCCAACTCGCGCGCCATCCGGTCTGCCACGGCCTCCACCGCCCTCAACCCCTGATCCGGCCGGAAACCCAGCAGGCTCCGGCGCAACATGAAATCGGAAACCCGCCGGCAGTGCTCCTGTCGCACCGCGAACACAACCTGCGCCGCGATGTCCGGGTACTCCGGATCCAGCGGCCGCCCCAGTTCAGGATCCTGCGCCACCAGCGCCCGCACCTCCTCGGCCCGGCATCCGTAAATGGACTCCAGATACCCCGAGCCGAACGGCCGCGCCGCCCCGGGCAACGGCGCTTCGGCTGTGTCCGAGCGCTTCCGGTGGCGCAAAATGCGGCACGCCGCATCCACCACCTGCTCGGCGATCGCACGGTAGCCCGTGATCTTGCCTCCCAACACCGAAATCAGTCCCGGCTGGTCCGCCCGGATACGGTGCTGCCGCGAAACCGACGAGGCCGACCCGGGCTTCATCACCAGTGCCCTCACACCTGCGTTCGTCCAGTACACCCGCGCCCGGCGCAAGGCCGGAAAGTAATGGCCCGCCGACTTCACCAGATATTCGATGTCCTCGCATGTCGCCCTCGCCTCGGAGGGATCCTCGTCGAAGTCCGTATCCGTCGTCCCCACCCACGCATACCCGAGCCACGGG
>JBMFPL010000235.1:0-6005 GCA_049969115.1 Bryobacteraceae bacterium
CCTCGGGCATCGCAGCGTGGGTCTGCTTCAGCCAGCGCTCGAGCAAGGCGCCGAGCCGGCGCGCCACCTGCGGCTCGCGGTCGATCAGATTGGTCGTCTCGCCCGGGTCTTTCTCCAAGTTGTAAAGTTCGCGGCGCGGGCGCTGGTAAAACTGGATGAGCTTCCACGGACCGAGCCGGATGGCGCTGCCCGGTTCGCCCCCCTGGTTGGAGTAGTGCGGGTAGTGCCAGTACAGCGGCCTTTCCCGGATGCGTCCTCCCCTGAGCAGCGGGATCAGGCTCACTCCGTCCACGCCCCGCGCCGCCACTCCTGCCAGCTCACAGATGGTGGGTAGCAGATCCACGCTGGAAACCGGGGTAGAAATCACCGTGCCCGGCTTGACCAGCGGCGGGTACCTGATCAGCAACGGTTCGCGGATGCCACCTTCGTACAAGTGACCCTTCCCGGCCCGGAAAGGCGAGTTGTCGGTGACCCACTGCGTGCTGCGGCCCTCGTAGCGCAAGCCGCCGTTGTCGGAGAAAAAGATCACCAGCGTGCGATCCCTAAGGCCGGTCTCCTCGATGGTCTTCAGCACCTGTCCTACTGATTCGTCCAGGCTTTCCACCATGGCGGCGTAGACCGGGTTGTAGCGGCCGGCGGCCTTTTGCCGGTGGCGGGCGATGTCCGCCTCGCGGGCGTTGAGCGGGATATGGACGGTGAAGTGGGCCAGGTACAACAAGAACGGATTCTGGCGGTTTTGTATTATAAAGGCGCAGGCCTCGCGGGTGAGGCGCTCGGTCAGGAACTCGCCCGGTCCTCCCTTCAGATTCGGCAGCTCGAAAGGCCCGAAATAAGGGGTCTTGGAAGGCGGTGGGCTGCCCGAGGCGGTGCCTCCGATGTTGAGGTCGAAGCCCTGCTCCAGGGGGCTGAAACCCTGGCCGCCCAGATGCCATTTGCCCACCGACGCGCTCCGGTAACCCGCCGGCTTGAGGCGTTCGGCGAGCGTGACTTCCTCCAGCGGGAGCTCGGTTCGCGTGCGCGGCGTCCTGATCGGGCCTTTCTCCGGGCTCGGACGCCCCGGGATCCAGTCCGTGATCCCGTAACGGACCGGGTAGCGACCCGTCAGGATGCTAGCCCGCGTGGGCGAGCAAACCGGGGATGCGGCATAGGCATCGGTGAAGCGCGCCCCCTCGCTTGCCAGTCGGTCGAGGTGGGGCGTGGCAAAGTACCTGTTACCATAACAGCCCACATCGCGCTGTCCCAGATCGTCGGCCAGGATGAGGACCACATTCGGCCTCGCCGTCTTGCCCGCGGCAGCCAGCCCGCCTGCCAGCGACTTCAGGAACTCACGACGCAGCATGATCGCACTCAGTAAGTCAACTTCAGTCCGAAATGAATATAACGCGGGAAACCGGCGGTGGCGGTAATCTTCCCGAACAGCGTGTTGGTGGGTGTGGTATTGGGGGCCGCCAGGTTGGAGTGATTCATGGCGTTGAGCGCTTCGGCGCGCACCTGCAAGCGCCACTTCTCGCGAATGGAGACATTCTTCAACAAGGAAAGGTCCCAGACGTCCACACCCGGGGCGCGCACGCCGGAAAAGCGCGTGGAAAGGGTGCGCAGGTTGTAGGCAAGCTGCTCGGCCGGGTTGCGATTGAACGCCGCCGTATTGAACCACCGATCCAGCGTCCGGTCGCTTCGCGGCAAGGGCACCTGTCGGATGTCGGCCACCAGCAGGGCGTTGCCGAACCCCAGTGGCGCGCCCGTGTTGCACTGCCAGACCGCCTGCAACTGCCAGCCACCGGCCAAGTGCCCAGCCAGCCCGCCCCGGCCAGCCAGGTAACGCTTGCCCGGCCCGAAGGGCAGCTCGTAGATCCCGCTAAGGGCGAAGCGGTGCGTGCGATCCAGGTCCGAAACAACCCGCTCGGGCGCAGAATCGGAATCATTGAGAAAGCCAGTCGCCTCGATCAGCTTCGAAAAAGTGTAGTTGAACTGGAAGGTGTAACCTTGCCGGAATCGCCTCTCGAAAACCGCTTGCAGCGAGTGGTACCAGGAAGCCCCCACTGGCTCACTGCCCGTGAGGGAGGTAAAGTGCGGGTAGGGACGCAAGAGCTGGTGGCGCGCCACGGTCAGCCCCGCCAGGTCCGTGCCCGGAAGCGGATAGAACGGGTTGGGAACCTGCGCGCTGAGGTAGTTGATGGTGGCCTGGTCCCGGACCGGCAAGGTGGAAAGTAAATGTCGAGGAATCGGTGTGTACTGGCGGTTTACGGCCATTTTCGAACCACGGTTGCCTATGTAGGACAGCTCCAGGAAGAATTCTCCCGGAAACTGCTGCTGCACGCCGAAGGAGTAACGTTGCACGTAACCGTTCACGAAGCGCTCCGGGAAGAAACTGACTCCGCGGCCCACGTCCGTGAGCAAGCCGAGCGAGGAACCCGGCGGGTTTGACCACCCCTGAGGGAAGGGGTTCGCCAGCGAGGCGATGTAGGTCTGGCCGTTATCCAGAGAAGCAACCAGCGAAGTCCGAGCCGTGTAGCCGGACTGATTGACGGATTGGCGGTCGGCCCCCACCGGGAAATAGTAGAGCCCGTAACCGGCGCGAACGACCGTGTTCTTGCGCGGGTTCCAGGCAACGCCGGCACGAGGCCCGAAGTTGTTGCGGTCGGCCCGCCACAGGGTCCGCGGACGTCCCCCAACTCCGGCGAACAGCAGCCCCCCGTTGACCTTGAACTGCGAGGGCGGCAACTCCGGCAAGGGATTCCGGCTATAGTTGGCAATGGCGCGTTCGCCGATGGGATTGGGCGTCGTGAAATCGAAGTTACTTACCGAGCGGTTGTAGCGCTCAGTCAGCGGCTGGTCCAGCTCGTAACGCAAGCCCAGGTTGAGCGTTACCGTCTTGCTTATCCGCCAGTCGTCCTGAGCGTAAAAGCCCCAGGTGCCCGATTGCTCGGCGCTGGAGTCATTGACGTTCACCTGCCCGTCCGAAGGCAGGCCGAGCAGGAAGGAAGCCAGCCCCTGGCCGATGGGCGCGGCCGGGGAGTTGTCCAGCGGGCCCACGGTCCACCTGGCAGCAAAGTTCAATGTCGGCGTCATGTTGGCGAAATTGTAGTTGTGCTCCCGGTAGAGCCGGTACTCCGCGCCAAACTTGAAGGCGTGCTTTCCTCGCATCCAGTTCACATCGTTGGAAACCGTCAGATAGTTCGTGAAGGCCCTGCTCTTGTTGCCGCCGCCCAGCGCCTGGAAACCATCCACCGAGAGTCCCGGAAACTTGCGCGCCTGCGGGTCAATGCGCGCCTGTAGTGAAGGATCGAAACCGGCAGCGCTCAAGTCAAAGCCGTCCGAGAGCGGGTAGAAGCTTTGCTCGAACCGTGTGAATCCCACCCGGACATTGTTCAGCAGGCTGGGCGAGAAAACATAAACGTCGTCCAGCACGGCGCCATAGTTATAGCGATAGCGGTCCTGCCCGGTGGCGATGTTTTCGAAGACCTGTCCCGAGGAAAAAAGCTGGAACCACTGGTTGTAGCGGCCGAAAACCCGGTGACGCTCGCTGAAGTTGTGATCCACCTTGGCGGTGTGCGACCGGAACTCGTTCCAGGAACGTTGCAGGCGGGTGTAGTTGTTGCGGCCGTCAGCGGTTCCGGGGAGATTCGGTTCCGGCCAGTAAGGCAGGAGGTTCTGGGCGAGTTTGTCCAGCCGCGACGCGGGAATGATGTTGCCGGGGAATGGCTCGCGCGAAAACCGGCCGCCTGCCGCCGGCCTGGTAGTCAAGGGATCGTAGATCTGGTAAATCCCGCCCAGCCGCAGCAATTCGGAAAAGTCGCCCCTTCGCTGCGCCAGCGTGGGCACGGTAAAAAACGTATTGCCCCGCTCCACGCCAGGACGCGTCAGTCCTTCGAAGGAATAGACCCAGAACGTGCGGTTACGGCCATCGTACGTTTTGGGCAGCACGACCGGGCCGGAAAAGATCACCCCAAATCGGTTCAGGATGTTGAGAGGATTGATGCTCTTTTCCTTTTCCTTGGTAGGCGGACCGGTCAGCGGGTTGTAGAAATTCTGCCGCTGGAAAAGATCCAGCGATTGCAGGTGCTGGTTGTTGTGGAACCAGTAAAGCGCGGTGTGGAACTGGTTGGTGCCGGACCGCAGCACCACGTTCACGTTGCCCCCCGGGGCGCGACCCACGCTGGCGTCATAAGTGGCGGTCTGCACCTTGAACTCGGCAACCATCTCCGCCGGTGGCGCATACGCGGCATTGGTCCCCCACATGCTCGGCGTCCCGTCCACGGTGAACTCGACGTTGCCGCTGCGGACACCGTTCACCGTGATCTGGCTCAGCACCTCGGTAGCCGGGCCCAGCGAGGGGTGGTTAGGCACAGCCAGGTTTATCACCCCGGGGGCGAGCCGCGCCAGGGAAAGCGCGTTGCCCCCGGGCAAGGGCAAGTCCAGGATCCTCCTGCTGTCCACTACTCGCCCCACGCTTGCCGTCGCGGCCTCCAGTAACGACGCTTGCCCCGTCACAGTGACCGACTCGGTGACCTGCCCGACTTCCAGGGTGATGTCCACCGTCAAGCGGTCCGCCACCCGGACTTCCAGATTCGTGCGTTCGTGAGCCCGGAAACCCGGGGCGGTAATGGTCAGGGTGTAGATCCCGGGATTGAGAAAGGGCAGCTCATAGGCGCCCGCTTCGTTGGTTCTGGCCACGGTCCGCACACCGGTGGCCACGTTGACTGCCACCACTTCCGCTCCCGGCACAACAGCGCCAGCGGGATCGTAGACCCGACCAGTAATGCGGCCGCGCGGATCCTGCGCCGCCATGTGCAGGGTCACTAGCACCAGACAGGAGGACACAAAGACGCGCACGCCACCACCCTCCTCGCGCAAGACTTACTCCAGCTTGGATTTTACCACGAGAAACAGCAACCGCGTGCGCAGGCTGGCAGGTTGGCTGGGGTCCCGCCCAGGAACTGGCGCAGAGACGTACTGTTCGTGCCGGAGCCGAGTCGGCCCGGGATAACGGGCAAAGTAACCGGAGCCCGCAATCGTCGGGCGGGCCGGCGGACGCGCAGTGAGCCAGGAAAGCCCAACCCCCTTCCGCCTGCCGCCCGCGTCCTCTGGACGGCTGCGGGGTTAACATGATAAATGCAGCATGAGGTGGAGGGACCATGTCCTTTTCGCAAGACTCGCTCATCCGCAGCTTCCTGGCCCTTTTGCTGGCCGAATTGCTCGCGCTCTCGCCGGGGGTCGTCGCCGCACAGGTGCGCAAAGCTCCCGCACCGCCGCAACCCCGCGAGGTCTTCGAGCCGTTACAGAAGGAGCTCCAGAAATCCTACCTGGAGCTCTTCGATGAAGCACCCAAGCTCGAATACAGCGCCGCCCAGATCGAGCGCATGCGCAAGTATCTGGACGAGGCGCGCGAGTTCTGCACACGCGAATTCCGCACGCGCCTGTCCAACTACCAGAAGCAGCGCCAGCAGTTGCAGGCCGATCTGAAGCGACGGACGGCCAGCCTGGAAGACCCTGAGCGGCGGGAGCTGCATTGCAAGATCCAGAACCTTCGTATCCTGGAAAGCCAGGCGCAAATGCTGGCCGAGCACGCCATCCCGGTGGCTTATGAAAACAAGAAGGCCAAACTCGAGCTGATCGAGAAATGGCCGGAGGAGCTCAAACGGATCAAGGAGGAAATCGCCTCCGGCGCTTACCTCAAGCGGCCGTTCGCCGACGTGAAAGACATCGGGGTGCGGGAGCTGGTCCCGGGCCAGGAACGCGATATCAAGGATGGCCAGGAAGCAGTCCGCCAGATGAAGATGACAGGCCTGCTGCCGCCTGAGCTGGACAACCCGGCCATCAAGAAGTACGTCAACGAGCTGGCGCAGAAAATCGCCCGGCACTCGGATCTGCGTGTGCCGCTGAACCTGACCCTGCTGAATTCCAAGGAAGTCAACGCCTTTGCCCTGCCCGGAGGCTTCCTGTTCGTCCAGCGAGGCCTGCTCGAGGCGGTGGAAGACGAGGCGCAACTGGCGGGCGTCATCGCC
>JBMFPL010000236.1:0-5972 GCA_049969115.1 Bryobacteraceae bacterium
TGCGCTGGCGGACGCTGCCTGTGCGACTGCCCGCGCGGGCCCCCGCAAAGAAGATCGAGCCCGGCGCCAGCGGGGAGGCGCGCTACCGAGCGGCTTGCGGCCACGCCTACTACCTTCGCAAGGAGCCGCTGGCAGTGACTGGGATCGTCCTGGGACCGGCGCGCATCCTGCACCTGCCGGGCGAACCTCTGCTCGAGTTCCAGGAATACGCGCAGGGCGTGCGGCCCGGAGAGTTTACCGCGGTGGCCGGGTACGGAGACATCGCTCCGGGTTACATTTGCCCCGACAAGGCATTGAACGAGGGCGGCTACGAGCCCAGCGCCTCGCACCTGGCCCCAGGGGCCGAAGCCATCCTCAAACGCGCCATCAGCGAGGCGCTCACGATCTGATAGGACCGCGCCCGCTGCGCTACACTCGTTGCTGGCGCCCCCCATGCGACTTTTGCTCGTCTTGGCGGCATTGGGCTGGATGCCGGCCGCCGATTACGATCTGTTGATCCGCAACGCCCGTCTAGTGGACGGCTCGGGTAATCCCTGGTTCCGAGCCGACGTGGCGATCCGCGACGGCCGCATCGCCACCATCGGCCGGCTGGATCCGGCCCGGGCGGCGCGCGTCGTAGAGGCAGGGGACCGGGTGCTCGCCCCGGGCTTCATCGACATCCATACCCACATCGAGGGCGCGATCGACAAAGTGCCCACGGCCGACAACTTCGTGATGGATGGCGTCACCACCGTGGTTACGGGCAATTGCGGGGGCTCGTGGGAGAACCTGGCCGAGGCCTTCGCTCGCTTGGAGAAGATGGGCATCGGGATCAACATCGCCTCCCTCATCGGCCACAACACGGTGCGCCGCCAGGTGATGGGCGCGGCCAACCGCGCCCCGACCCCCGAAGAACTGGCGCGCATGCGGGCGCTGGTCGAGCAGGGCATGCGCGACGGTGCTTTGGGACTCTCCACTGGCCTCATTTACGTTCCCGGGACCTACGCCAGGACAGAGGAAATCATCGAGCTCGCCCGCATGGCGGCGCGCTACGGCGGCATCTACGCCAGCCACATCCGCGACGAGGGCGCGCACGCCATCGAGGCCATCGAGGAAGCCGTGAGGGTGGGCCGGGAGGCGGGCCTGCCCGTCGAGATCGCGCACTTCAAGATTGACAACCGGCGCTTGTGGGGCGCCAGCACGCGGACGCTGGCGCTCATTGAAAAGTCGCGGCGGGAAGGCGTGGACGTGACGGTGGACCAGTATCCTTATGACCGCTCGAGCACCGGGATTTCCATTCTGCTGCCCGAATGGGCGCTGGCGGACGGGGAAGCCAAGGTCAAGGAGAGGCTGGCGGACCGGGCCACGCGCGCCCGCATCGCTCGCGAGATGGAGCGCAAGCTCAAGAGCCTGGGGCACAAGAACTACTCCTACGCCATGGTCGCCTACTGCGAGTTCGACCGCTCGCTGGAAGGCAAGACGATCAGGGAGATTGCGCGCGCCAGGGGCAAGCGCGGCCTGCGCCAGGAGATCGAGACCGTGCTGGACATCGTGGAGCGGGGCGGCGCCCAGATGGTCTACCACTCGATGAGCGAGGAGGACGTGGTCCGCATCCTGCGCCATCCTTTCACGGCGGTGGCTTCCGATGGCGGGGTGCGCGAGTTCGGAGTCGGCGTTCCCCATCCGCGTTCCTACGGCACCCGAGCGCGCGTTCTGGCCGAGTACGTGCGCAAGCGCGGAGTGCTGACCCTGGAAGACGCTGTGCGCAAAATGACCTCGCTGCCCGCCCGCGCCGCGCGACTGAGGGACCGGGGACTGCTCAGGGAGGGCTTTGCGGCCGATTTGGTGCTTTTCGATCCCCAACGCGTCCAGGACAAGGCCACCTTCCGCCAGCCGCATCAATTCTCCGAAGGCTTCGATCTGGTGCTGGTCAACGGGCAGCCGGTGGTGGAAAACGGCAAGCTCACTGGCGCCCGGCCGGGACGCGTGCTTCGCCGCCCATGATCCGGCTGGAGGGCGTCCACAAGAGCTTCGGCCCGAAGGTCTTGCTGGAGGGCGTGGACTGGTTCGTCGGGCCGCAGGACCGGGTCGGTCTGGTGGGTCCGAATGGTTCCGGAAAGACCACGCTGCTCAAGATGCTGGCCGGTCTGGAGCCGCCTGACAAGGGATCCCTGATCGCTGCCAAAGGCGTCACCCGCGGGTACCTGCCGCAGGAGGGCCTCCAGCTGGCCGGGCGGACGGTCTTCGAGGAGTGCCTTTCCGTCTTCGACGACCTGCGCCAAATGGAGCGCGAGCTGGAGGCACTCGCGCGGCGGATGGCGGAGCTGGATCCTGCGGGCGCCGAATACCGCGAGGCAGCCGAGCGCTTCGCGCGCCTCGACGCCGAGTTCCGGCACCGCGACGGCTACGCCATCGAGGCCCAGGTAGGCGCTGTGCTCACCGGCCTCGGGTTCGCCAAACCGGATTGGACGCGACCCACGGAGGAATTCTCGGGCGGCTGGCAGGCCCGCATCGCCCTGGCGAAACTGCTGCTGGCACGACCGAGCCTGTTGCTGCTCGACGAGCCGACCAATCACCTGGATCTGGAGGCACGCAACTGGCTGGAGGAGTACCTGGGGTCCTACCCCTATGCCTTCGTGCTGGTCTCGCACGACCGCTACGTCCTGGACGTCACCGTCAGCAAGATCGTGGAAATCTGGAACCGGCGGCTGCACTTTTACCCGGGTAATTACTCGCGCTACCTCGAGCTGCGACGGCAGCGCATCGAGCAACTGGAAGCGGCGGCGCGCCAGCAGCACGAACGCATCCGGCAACTGGAGACCTTCATCAACAGGTTTCGCTACACCGCATCGCGGGCGCGCCAGGTCCAAAGCCGCATCAAGGAGCTCGAGCGCATGGAACGCATCGAGGTCCCCCCGGAGGAACCCGAGATTCATTTCCGGTTCCCCCAGCCGCGCCCCAGCGGGCGGGTGGTGGCCGAAGCGCGCAATCTCGGTAAGCGCTACGGCGAACACACCGTCTTCCGCGGCGTCAACTTCACCATCGAGCGCGGCGAGCGCATTGCCTTGGTCGGCCCGAACGGCGCTGGCAAGTCCACGCTGAGCCGGCTGCTCGCCGGACTGGAGCCGCCCAGCGAGGGGGAGATCCGGCTGGGCCACAACGTCGAGCCGGACTACTTTGCGCAAGACCAGTACAAGGAGCTGGACCCGGCGGCTCGCGTGCTCGACGACCTCGCCTCCCTGGCTCCGCGCGCCACCCAGACCGAGCTGCGGACGCTGCTGGGCTGCTTCTTGTTCTCCGAGAACGATGTTTTCAAGCCCATCGGCGTGCTCTCGGGCGGCGAGCGTAACCGTTACGCCTTGGCCCGCCTGCTGTTGCGCCCGAGCAACTTCCTGCTGCTGGACGAACCGACCAATCATCTGGACCTGCGCGCCAAGGACGTGCTGCTCGAAGCGCTGCAACAGTACGAGGGCACGCTGGTGTTCGTCTCCCACGACCGTTACTTCATTGACCGGCTGGCCACACGCATTTTCGCCGTAGGTAACGGCGGCATCGAAAGCTATCCGGGAAACTACGAAGCGTATTTGTGGCACAAGCAGCACGAGGCGCCGGCGGTCCCGTCTCCGGCCGCACCATCCCTTGAAACGCCGGCTGCCGCCGGCGATGGCGTGCCGCAGCAGACCGGTCCGCAGGTCGCCGCCCGCCCGCGCCGCATCAACCCCATCCGCCTCAAGCAGATGCGGCAGCGATTCGAGGAGCTGGAGGAGGAGATCGCGCGGCTGGAGGCCGAGATCGCCGAAACACAACAGCAGCTTTCTGTTTTCGTCAGCCCCGAGCACTCGCGCCGCCTCCACGAGCAGCTCGAGGCCCGCCGGCAGCAGCTCGAGCAGGCGTTGGCTGAATGGGAGCAGCTCGGCCAGGCGGTTGAGCAGGCTGAAGCAGCGGATGTATATTAGGCAAAGAAAAGGCGAAGCGTGGGCGACGACATCCATGACCTGCTCGCCATCCTCAAGCGCAAGATCGAGCGCATCAATCGCAAGTATGCCTCGCCTGCCGCCTCCACCCGGCCCCCGCAGCGCCTTGCTACCGAACGCCCCCCGCACTACCCGATCGAGCGCTGGATCACGGGCGAAGTCGTTGAGACTCCTCACGGCCGGCACTTCGAAACCGAGCGCCTCTGGGAGCGACATCGCCGCCACGGTTCCATGGACATCGGCGCGCTCATCGAGCTGCCGCCCGATTTGCTCGGTCCCATTTCCCAGGGCGAAATCCCGCACTGCCCGCCCGAGCGCTGGGCCTTCCTGGACACCGAAACCACTGGCCTGGCTGGCGGCACGGGCACCTACGCGTTTCTGATCGGGGTAGGCCGCATCACACCCGATGGCTTCCGTATCCGCCAGTTCTTCATGCGCGATTACTCCGAAGAAGCCAGCCTGCTGTGGGCGCTGGAGCGCCACTTATGCGACTTCGAGGTGCTGCTCACTTACAACGGGAAGGTCTACGACCAGCCCCTGCTCGAGACTCGCTACCAACTGGCGCGGGCGCGCCCGCCCTTTAGCCGCATTCGCCACCTGGATCTGCTCCACGGGGCGCGCCGGTTGTGGAGGATGCGGCTGGAAAGCTGCCGCCTGGTGGAGCTGGAAGCTCAGATCCTGGGCTTTGAGCGCGAAGGCGACCTGCGGGGGGAAATGATTCCCTACGTGTACTTCGAGTACCTGCGCACGCGCGAGGCCTTCCGCGTGGTCCCCATCTTCCGCCACAACGCCATGGACATTCTCACGCTGGCCTGCCTGACCGCCATCGTCCCCTTCGCCTACCGCTCACCCGAGCAGGTCAGTTTGACGCACGGGACGGACTTTCTCGGTCTCGCGCGCTGGGTTCTGAGGACCGGCGAGATCGAGCGGGCTTTGATGCTGCTGAGGCGAGCCGTCGAACGAGGGCTGCCCGACGAGCTGCTGTTCCGCTCGTTGTGGGACATGGCCACGCTGGAAAAACGCCGCAAGAACGCTGCCGCCGCCCTGGCGCTGTTCGAGGAATTGGCGGGTTGCCGCAACCGTTACCGCGTGCCCGCTCTGGTGGAGCTGGCCAAACACTACGAGCACGTCCAAGGCGACTACGGACGCGCGCTCGAGTACACGCTGCGCGCGCTCGAGCTGGAGCCCGCGGACCAGCTGCGCCGGCGCCGCGAGCGTCTGGAGCGGCGTTTGGCCGCCTCCTCGACGCCGCGCCTGCTCTGAAGACCCGAAGGGAGGCAGCCGCAGGCAACCGTTATAATTGGAAGTTCGGATCGCAAGCGCGATGCAGCCCGCATCCGCCCCGTCACCGGCGCCCTGCCTGAGCCGCACGATCAGGATTCTGCTCGCGTGGCTGCGCGACTTGCTGGTGTCGGTGGTCATCGCAGCGGTGCTCATCATTTTCGTCTACCAGCCGGTGAAGGTCGAAGGCACCAGCATGCTACCCGCCCTGGCCGACCAGGAGAGAATCTTCGTCAACAAGTTCGTTTATCGGCTAGGTCTGAGCCCCATCCGGCGCGGGGATCTGGTAGTCTTCCGCTTTCCCGGGGATCCCAAGAAGTCCTACATCAAGCGCGTCATCGGGCTGCCGGGCGAAGTGGTGGCCATCGAGCGCGGCGTGGTGCTGATCAACGGCAAGCCGCTGGAGGAGGACTACGTGCCGCGGCAGTTCCGCGATTTCCAGGACATGCCGCCGCTGCGAATCGGACCGGAGACTTACTTCGTGCTGGGCGATCATCGCAACTCCTCCAGCGACAGTCGGAACTGGGGCCTAGTACCGCGTCGCAACATTTACGGCAAGGCGGTTTTCGTCTACTGGCCGCTGGACCGGCTGGGACCGCTTCGCTGAGAATGCACCCGCCTGCGCTATAAAGGACAGGTATGACCATGCGCGGGATTTCTGCCAGCACGCTCGAGCGGTTGCGCAGCTTCGATACGCCCACCATCGCCAACGCGATCGAGCTTTTCGATCTGAGGCCG
>JBMFPL010000237.1:0-5922 GCA_049969115.1 Bryobacteraceae bacterium
CTGGCTGGCGTGCCCGCCGGGCGCCAAACCCTACGCCCGCTTCCCTTACTTGCCCCAGGCCATCGTGGAGCTGGGCGCCGACCCGCCACTGCGCAGCCGCCGGCTCTGGGCTTTCTTGGATTCCTCCTACCGGCTGCGCGTGGATCTTGACTACTTCGCGCGCCGCTGGCGCGCAGCCGGAATTGCCGCCCTTCACGTCGCGGCGTGGCAGTTCTTCGAGCCCGACGCGGAGCGTGACGCTTACCTGACGCGCCTCATCCAGGCCTGTCACCGCAACGCCGTGCTGGTCTACGCGTGGCTCGAGCTGCCGCACGTCAGCGAGCGCTTCTGGCAGGAACATCGCGAGTGGCGCGAGAAAACCGCCCTGCTCCAGGACGCGCATCTGGACTGGCGCAAACTCATGAATCTGGTCAATCCCGGCTGTGCCCGCGCCGTGCGTGAAGGCGTGCGCCGGCTCATCGAGCGATTCGACTTCGATGGCGTCAACTTGGCCGAGCTCTACTTCGAGTCGCTCGAGGGCGCATCCAACCCGGCACGCTTCACGCCCATGAATGACGACGTGCGGCGCGAATTCCAGAAGCTGGCGGGTTTCGATCCGCTGGAACTTTTCCAGCCCGGCTCGTCGCATCATCACTCGCGCAATCCCCAAGGGCTGGCCGCGTTCCTCGATTACCGCGTACGGCTGGCCGCGCGCTTGCAGCGCGAGTGGATCGCGGAGCTCGAATCGTTGCGGGCCACGCGTCCTCACCTGGATCTGGTGCTCACGCACGTGGACGATCGTTTCGACGCGCGCATGCGGGAGGCGGTGGGGGCGGACGCCGCCGCGCTGCTGCCGCTGCTGGAAAGCCACGCCATCACCTTCCTGGTCGAGGACCCGGCCACCGTGTGGCACTTGGGACCACAGCGCTACCGTGAGATCGCCCGGCGCTACGAAGAATTGACGCCACGCCGGGACCGCCTGGGGGTGGACATCAACATCGTGGAGCGCTACCAGGACGTGTACCCCACCAAGCAACAGACGGGCACGGAATTATTTCAACTGGTCCACGCCGCCTCGCGCGCTTTCCCCCGCGTCACCCTTTACTTCGAAAGCTCCCTGCTCCCCCCTGACCTGCCCTTGCTGCCCGCGGCCGCCGCCCATGTAGCCCGTCTCGAGCGGCGCAACGGAACGCTGTTGATCGAAGCGCCCCAGACCATCGGGGTGCGCTGGAGCGGTCCTGCCCGCGTCAACGGCCGCCCATGGCCGGCGCGCGACGATGGCCATGTGTGGCTCCCCGCGGGCCGCTACCGCATCGAGCCAGCCGGCGCTGCCGAACCTGTTCGGCTGCTGGATCTCAACGCGGAACTTCTCGCCGCGGAAAGCCAGGCCGCCGGCGTGGAATTCGCCTACCGCGCCTCCTCACGCGCCATCGCCGTGCTCGACCGCCGGCCCGCGCGCATCGAGCTCGATGGCGAAGCGGTCTCGATCGGCTCGATCCAAGAGCGCGATCGCTTCGTCCTCCTGCTGCCCCGGGGCCAGCATCTGGTCACGGTCCGCGTCGAAACCCCCGCCACGCTGTTAAACTGATTGTTTCGCGCTCGCTTTTGATCGCCCGCTCGGGCGTGGATTCCTGACTATGCCGATACTGCTCACGCTGGCAGCGATTCTGTGCTGGGCAGCAGCGCCGCTCGCCGCCCAGAAGTGGGAAATCAATTTCTCCCGCGTTTCTTCCAGCTTCAGCAAGGCGCCGCTGGGTTCGCTCAACGAAAAGAACAACAAGGATGACGACACCCGCCTGGTCGGCCAGTACGGCTACGGCGTGCGCATCACCTACAACACGCGCGGTTACTATGGGCACGAGATCGGCTATATCCGCACGCGTGCCATTTTCCAGACCAAGATCCGGCCCGACGCCAAAACCTTCAACCTGGCGGAGGAGCGCGTCTGGGTGCAGGAAGGCTTCTATACGTTCCTTATGTACTGCATGCCGCGAGGCGAGCGCTGGCGGCCTTACATCGCAGCCGGCTTGCAGGCCCACCAGTACGCGGCCCCCAAAAACATCCCCGAATTTGACACCGGTCCCACGCGCAATTACGGCGTCAACTTCGGCGTGGGCCTGAAGCTGCACCCTGTGCGGCATTCGGTGATCCGCCTGGACTTCCGCCACCATATCGGGGGCAAGCCGTACGATTTGAAGTTCGAAGATCCCGCCAAGTCCGGCGGCATCTTGCGCAGCACCGAGCTCTCGGCCGGGGGTGGGATCACGTTTTGAGTCCCCACCCGTCGCCGGCCTTTTCGGGTAGTGCGAGGCAAGAATGATTGAAAGCAGCGCGCCGGCGTGCGTACAATCACAAAAGGGCCTGCTTGCCCGGGCCCGAAGAACGCGTATGGAGACCAGTAGTGGCAGCGGTTCAATAGGCAAGCGGGAAGAGCCGCTGTTCTGCCTTGGCATGCTGTCGCCGGCGTGCGTCTCCAGCCGCGCTGAGTGGTCTGCCCCTACGCACCCCGCTTGATGGTGCCCGGCGCGATCCGGCGCGGCGAGAGTCGTGCGCCGTGCCGATCGCCGGCTTAGCAGGGCGCTCCCCGCCATGGCCCCCGTGAGTAGTCCCCGTTGGCATCACTGGGCGCCGCTTCCACTGCGGTTCGGAAACGGAGTAGCCGAGCCATGCTCAATTTGCTGCGAAAAATGCGCAAGTCCGCGAAGAAGGCCCCAGGCGTGCGGGGCGTCCACTGGGCTGGCAGGTTCCCCGAGGCCGTCCTCGATTCCGATGTCTCCTCGGTGCTGGAAGTGCTTGGCTCCTCGCCTGAGGGGCTCGATCCCCAGACCGCAAGCGAAAGGCTGGAGCAGTTCGGCCCGAACACGGTCCTGCGCGAGAAACCCCTGGCTTGGTGGAATCACCTTTACAACGCGTTCAATAACGCATTCATCCTTCTGCTGCTGGTTCTGGCGGGCATTGCCGCGCTGACGGGCGACGTGGACGCCACCATCATCATCTCGCTCATGGTGGTGGTCAGCGCGGTGCTGCGCTTCGTGCAGGAATACCGCTCCAACCAGGCAGCCGAGAAACTCAAGGAAATGGTGGAGACCACTGCCACGGTGACGCGCGGCGGCGTCAGGGGCGAGGTGCCTGTGGCCGAGCTCGTGCCCGGTGACATCGTGCACTTGTCGGCCGGCGACATGATCCCTGCCGACCTGCGGCTCATCGCCAGCAAGGACCTGTTCGTCAGCCAGGCAGCGCTCACGGGCGAATCGGTGGCGGTGGAGAAGTTCGCCGACGGATCCGCGCCGCCTAGCGGCAGCCTTCTGGACCACCCGCGGCTGTGCTTCATGGGAACCAACGTGATCAGCGGCACGGGAAGCGGCGTCGTCATCGCCACCGGCCCCGCCACCTACTTCGGCGCCCTTGCCCGCCACGTAGTCCACAGCCGGCGGGTGGAAACCGAATTCGACCGCGGCATCAGCCGGGTCAGCCATCTGCTGATCCGTTTCACCCTGGTCATGGTGCCGGTCGTGTTCCTGATCAACGGCATCACCAAAAGCGACTGGACGCAGGCGTTTTTCTTCGCCCTCTCGGTCGCCGTGGGCCTGACGCCGGAGATGCTTCCCATGGTGGTGACCGCCAACCTGGCCCGGGGCGCGGTCAACATGTCGCGCAAGAAAGTCATCGTCAAGCGGCTGCCCTCGATCCAGGACCTCGGCGCCATGAACGTGCTCTGCTCGGACAAGACTGGCACACTGACGCAGGACAAAGTCATTCTAGTACGCTATCTCGATCTTCTGGGCCGCGATTCGGAAAAGGTTTTGCAGCTCGGCTACCTGAACAGTTACTACCAGACGGGTCTGAAAAACCTACTGGACCGCGCCATCCTGGAGCATGCCGAACTCCAACAGACCCTGCGGCTGGCCACCGACTACAGGCTGGTGGACGAAATCCCTTTCGACTTCCACCGCCGCCGCATGTCGGTCTGCGTGGAGACGGAAAAACGCGAGGAGCTGCTCATTACCAAAGGGGCTCTCGAGGAAATGCTGGCCGTGTGCCGGTATGTGGAGATAGACCGCAAACCTTACCCGCTGGACGAGCATCGAAGGGAAATCGCCCGCAACCTGGTGCGCGAACTCAACGAGGAAGGATTCCGGGTCATCGCCATCGCCTACCGGCGCTTTCCGCTGGGCCGCCAGCGTTACTCCCGGCAGGACGAGAGAAAGATGACGCTGGCAGGCTTCATGGCTTTCCTGGACCCGCCCAAGGAGTCGGCCGCTCCCGCCATCCGGGCCTTGCAAGAACATGGCGTCCGGGTAAAAGTAATCTCCGGCGACAACGACGCGGTCACCGTCCGGGTCTGCCGCGAGGTGGGTCTGAACATCGAAGGCGTCCTGCTGGGACCCGAAATCGACCGCATGTCGGACGAGGAGCTGGCCGAGGCCGCCGAGCGCGCCAATGTCTTCGCCAAAGTCTCGCCCGAGGCCAAAGCACGCATCGTCCGCGCCTTGCAAGCCAGAGGCAACGTGGTAGGTTTCCTGGGCGACGGCATCAACGATGCCCCCGCTCTCAAGCAGGCCGACGTGGGGACAACCGTCAACACCGCGGTGGACATCGCGCGCGAATCCGCCGACATCATACTGCTAGAAAAGAGCTTGATGGTGCTCGAGGAAGGGGTCATCGAGGGACGTCGTACTTTCGGCAACATCCTCAAGTACATACGCATCGGCACCAGCTCCAATTTCGGTAACGTTTTTAGCGTGGTCGGCGCCAGCGCCTGGCTGCCCTTCCTACCCATGCAACCGATCCAGTTGCTTACGCAAAACCTGCTTTACGACCTTTCCCAAATCGCCGTGCCTTTCGATCACATGGACGAGGAGTTTCTGAAGAAGCCCCGCCGCTGGGAGCCCGCGGGAATCGCGCGCTTCATGCTGCACATGGGGCCGGTCTCCTCCATATTCGATTACGTGACGTTCTGCCTGATGTGGTTTTTCTTCAACGCACGTACGCCTGAGGCGCAGTCGCTGTTCCAGTCCGGGTGGTTCGTGGAGGGGCTGCTGTCCCAGACGCTCGTCGTCCACATCATCCGCACCCGCAAAGTGCCCTTCCTGGAAAGCCGAGCCGCCGCACCGCTCACCTTGCTCACCACACTGGTCATGCTCGCGGGACTAGTGATACCCTTCACCGGCTATGGACGGACGATCGGCATGCAAGCTCTGCCCCCCATCTACTTCCTTTTCTTGGTGCTGATTCTTGGCAGCTACGTGAGCTTGGCCCAGCTCGTCAAGACCTGGTACGCGCGCAAGTACGGCTACTGGTGATGGCGCGGCACCGGCCGGCCCCAGACTTCGATCCAGTCGATCCGGGTACAGGCGGCCGAGCCGCCGCCCGCCATCAGGTCCGTCCAGCCGATTTCGTCCACGCGGCTCAAATCCGGGTTGACGACCCAGTCGCCCTCCACCACGTTCTTGATGTCCAGCCGGCGCCAGCGGATATCGGCCACGTTGAACTCGCGTTCGCGCCAGTCGCTGGAGGCAGGGTCTGACTGGTCACTGACCAGCCACGTGCCGTCGGCCAGCATCACGATGATGCGCGCCTCGCGGAAGCCCGATTGCTTCGAGCGCCAACGGATCTTGGCCAGGCCGCGTAGATCCACCATCGCTGCCTTGTGGCGCAGGCTGACCGCCCAATTGCCCTGCGCCTGTCCCGACCAGACGTAGTAGGGATCGTCCGCTGGTTTGTCGTGGTGGCTTTTCTTGATCTGGGCGGCGCCCGGGCCGTGCAGGGTGAGGATCAGATCCGAGTTGGCGATGTGCGACTGGGTGATCGGCGTCTCCGGCGGCGTCTCCTTGAAATCCTCGCGGAAGAACAGGCCCGGGCGCTCCTGGGCCAGGGCCAGGCAGGCAAACAGCAGCGCAAGTCCGGTTGCTCTCACGTGCCACATTGTATCCCAGCCGCCGG
>JBMFPL010000238.1:0-5907 GCA_049969115.1 Bryobacteraceae bacterium
CTCACAGGCAGGGTTTACGACCCGACTGGCGCAGTGATCCCGCAAGCCCGCGTAACCATTCGCAGCCTGGACACGGGACAAGTGCGAGAGATCACCGCCGACGACGCGGGTTTCTGGCGCATGCCTTCGCTGCCGCCGGGCCGGTACGCGGTGGAGGTGACTGCGCCGAACTTCACCAAGCTGACGCGCGCCCCCATCGTCGTCGAGCCTACCGTGGAGCGCACCGTGGACGTCACGCTCCAGCCCGGTGCGGTCACGGAAGCAGTCAGCGTCACGGCCGAGGCCCCGCTGATCGAACAGACCAAGGCCCAGTTGAGCCGCGGCGTGGACGCCCAGACCATTCTCATGTTGCCGGGTCTGAACTCGCTGAACGGGCTCGCCCTGTTGCAGCCTGGTGTAGCGCCGAACGATCTGGGCAGGCCGGGCGCGGGCTTCGTGGTGAACGGCGGGCGCACGCGCTCCAACAACTTCATGATTGACGGCGCCAACAACAATGACCAATCGTTGCAAACGCCGCGACAGAACTTGCCGCCCGAAGTGCTCGGCGAGTTCCGCATCATCACCAACAACTTTTCCGCCGAGTTCGGGCGAAACTTCGGGTCGGTGGTAATGCAAACGACCAGATCCGGGACCAACGAGTTCCACGGCATCGCGCGCTGGAGCTGGTTGGGCAACGGGCTCAACGCGCTGAGCACCAACGAGGAACGAACCTTCAAGGCCCAGAAAGCCGCAGGCAAGGACGACTATTCGGCCCTGCGGGCGGCGCGCTCCGTGCTGGTCCGCAACCAGGCGCTGTTCAGCGCGGGAGGGCCCATCCGGAAGGACCGCGTCTTCTTCTTCACCAGCTACGATTTCGACCGGCGGCGCAGCACCGCTTCGCCTACCGCCGTGACCATCTCGCCGCAGGGCTACCAGGTGCTCGACGCCAATGCCGCTTGTTCGCCCCCGGCGCCGTGGATTTCCTCAAGAAGATGTACCCACCGGCCAACGACCCGACATCCCGCGGCACCTTGAACGTGCCCACGCCCGCGGGAACGCTGGCCATCCCCCTCCAGCAGTACAACCCCAGCTTGCAATCTCCCCTGCCCTACGCCAGAAACTTCCACCGCGGCCTGATACGGGTGGACACCAACTTGAGCAGCAAGGACACCCTTGCGGTCCGTTACGTAATTGACGACGATTTCGATCCCGGCAGCCCGCCGGCCTTCTCTTACAACCGCATCGGTTCGGCAGGCAGGAACCAGAACGGGACGATCAATCACGTGCACATGGCCAGCCCGACCCTACTGAGCGAAGCGCGGGCGGTCTACGGGCGCCGCTCGTTCCACTTCCCCGAAAACCTGCCTCCCCAACTCACCATTTCGGGCAGCACCCTGCCGACCATCGGCAACCAGAACTACCCGCAATACCGGACCGACAATCTTTACGAGTTCAACAACACCTGGAGCTGGACCCGCAGCCGCCATACCATGCGCTGGGGCGCCAACGTCCTGCGTTACCAGTTGAACTCCTTCTTCGCCCCGTCTTCCAAGGGGGTGGTGACTTACCCAAGCATGGCGGACTTCCTGTTCGACCGCAATGCCGACTTCACCCAGTACGCCGGCACCGGGCTGACGCCCGCCCGCACCACCGAGTTCGCCGCTTTCTTCGGCGATGACTGGCGCGCTAGCAGCACGGTCACTCTGAACCTGGGCATCCGATACGAGTACACGGGTGCGCCCTTCGGCTATTTCTCCAACGCCAAGCCCGACATCAACAACTGGGCGCCGCGCTTCGGCTTCGCCTGGTCACCACGAGCCAAGGATGGTCTGTTGGGCATCATCACCGGTGACGGCAAGCTGGCTATCCGCGGCGGTTACGCCATCTCCTACGACCAGGTTTTTCAGAACATCCTCCTCAACAACGCTCGCAATTACCCCCGCGGGGTCACCGTAACCTTGTCTGGTTTGACGGGCATGAGGTTGTGGGACCCGAAGAATTTCCCCTCGCCGCCCAAGCCCGAAGACTACAAGGGCGATCCCAATCTCTTGCCAGTCCGTCTGTTTTCGCCCGACAAGCGTATCGCCCAGCCCTACGGCCAGCAATTCTCGCTGGGCTTCGAGCGGCAGTTCCTGCAAGATTACGCGTTTCGCATGTTCTATGTGGGCAGCCGCGGCGTCAATCTGGTCCGCGAAGTCGAGCACAACATCGGCTTTCAGGCCGCTGCGATCAACGCCAACCCGAGCGTCTACGCTGGCATCCTGCCCTCGCTGAAACCGATCACCAACGCCGCCGGGCAAATCACGGCTTACCGCCGCGATCCCAGCCGGGGATCCATCCTGGTGGGCGATGGTTACGCGCAATCCACCTACCACTCCTTGCAGGTCACCTTGGAGAAGCGCTTCCGCCAGGGATTCCAGCTTCAGGCCAACTACACTTGGAGCGCCTTCATCAATGACTCCGACGACATCCTCGGGGGGTCCAACAACCGGACCTTGCCCGCGTATCCGTTCAATATCAAGTTGGACCGCGCCCGCTCGGCATTCGACCAGCCGCATCGCTTCGTGGCCAACTATGTCTACCAGTTCCCCAAGGTGCGCGACGGCCGGGGTGTGATCGGGAGGCTGGCCGACGGCTACGCGATCGCCGGCATCACCACCATCGCCAAGGGCACGCCGTACACGATTTTCAACAGCTTCAACGCCCTCGGCATCCTGACCGGGCAGATCAGCACTATTCACCTTTCCCAACGCGCCAGCTATAACCCGTCGGGACCGCCGATGACGGGCACCAACCCGACCATCAGCAACCCGCGCTACATCGCCAACCCGACCAACTCGGGCATCATCGGCAACCTGGGCGCCAACACGGAAAGGGTCGGGCGCACGGTCAACTTCGACGTCGCCCTTCTCAAGGACACCAAGATCTGGGCGGAGCGCAATCACGTGCTCCAGTTGCGGTGGGAGGTCTTCAACGCCCTGAACTATCGCAACTTCAACCAAGTGCCTGCCAATACGGTAAGCTCGAGCACCGTGTTGGCGACCTTCATGAACCTCGGCTACACCAACGTCGGGGGCCGGGGAATGATCTTCAACGTGCGTTACGCCTTCTAAGGCGGATCGGCGGGGCGAAGGGCCGTCGGCGCAAGGCCCGGCTGGCCGGCCCAGCCCGCCGGGAAACGGCGCCTGTCGCGGCGATGACCTGAACCGGCTTCCCCGCGTCGGAGTGCCAGGCCGCGCGGGTCCCGTTGTCAGAGTGGGTCCCTCGGTGCGGTTCGCCCTCGGCGGGAGCTGGCTCGGGCTTGCCTGGCGGACTTGCCACGGGTTGCGGGTTCGCGCCCGCTCTCGCCGCGGGGCCCGTCGTTTCGCGGTTTAGCCGGCACGTCCAGGCTGAACGGCGCGCCTGGGCCGAGGCTCAGGCCAGCGTGGGCACTTGGATGATCTTCTTTTGGATGGCGTACTGGACGAGCTGGGCTTTGTTGTGGATGTCGAGCTTGCGCATCAGGTTGAACTTGTGTGCTTCCACGGTCTTGACGCTCAGGTTCAACCGACAAGCAATCTCCTTGACCGAGTTGCCCTCGGCGAGCAGCTTGAGGACCTCCTTTTCCCGTGCTGTGAGAGTGGCGAAGCGGGGCACGCGGGCGCCGGTCTTCAAGCGTGACCGGAAATCGTCCACCAGTTGCGATAACATGCGCGGGCTCAAGTAACTGCCGCCGCGGTAAACGTCGCGGATGGCCGCCAGGCACTGGGCGGCGGGCGTATCCTTCAGTACGTAACCGCTGCCGCCCACTTCCATGCTCTCGACCAAGTAGTCCTCGTCGTCGTACATGGTCAGGAACAGGACCTTGGTCTCGGGGCGGTAGCGACGGATGTGACGGGCGGCCTCGAAGCTGCTCGAGCCCGCCATGCCGATGTCCATCAGAACCACGTCCGGGCGCAATTCGGCGGCCTTGGTCACCGCTTCAGCCGCGTCGGCCGCTTCCCCGACCACTTCCATGTCGGGTTCGGCCGAGATCAACCCCCGTAAACCCTGGCGGAACAGCGTGTGGTCATCCACCAGCAGGATGCGGATCTTGCCCATGACTTCCTTCCTCTGACACAGTTACGAGCCTGCCTGGCTGCACCAGGCATAACCGGCAAGGCCGGCCGGCTCCGCATCGTCAACCTTCTCGCCAGTCCGCCTTCAGCCATGGCACACGCCGGCCTGCCGCGCAGCGGTCTCCGGCGCCGGAAGCTCGATCAGCACGCAGGCGCCCTGACCGGGGGCGCTCCGGATCTCAAAGCGCCCTCCCAGCAGCCCGACTCGCTCTTGCATGCCGGCCAGGCCGAAGCCTCGCGAGCTCGCGAGAACTTCCGGGACCCGGAAACCGACGCCGTTGTCTTCCACGCGCAGCCTCAACCCTTTATCGTCGGAGTCGAGAGAAAGGTTTACACGGCGCGCCCGGGAGTGCTTGCCCGCGTTGTTCAGGCACTCCTGCACAAGCCGGTACACTACCCGCTCCAGCCTCTTGGGGATGCCCCCTTCCAGCCGGAACCTAGCGCTCACGGGGATCCCGTGGGATTTCTCGAACCGGGCGACCAGCCGCCGGATGGCCGCTTTCAATCCCATGTGTTCGAGCACGGCGGGGCTCAGATCGGCCACCAAGCGCCGCACCTCCTCGATACTGTGCTCGACCATGCGCCTGGCTTCCGCCAGGCCGGCCCGCAGCCTGCCGTCCAACCCGGCGGCCTCCTGCTCCAGCATTTCCAGTCGCAGGCGGAGGCAAAGCAGGCTCTGGCCGGCCTCGTCGTGCAACTCTTCGCTGATCCTGCGCCGCTCGGCTTCCTCGACGTGCACCATCTGCTCAGCCAGCCGCCGGATCTGCTCCTCGCGCGCGGCCAGTTCCTCGGCCATGCGCGCTTTGCGGGAAGCCTCGCGAATCAACTCCGCGGCAAGGCGTAACAACCGGAGTTCGCCGGGCAACCACTCGTATTGCTTGGCGAAGCCGAATTGCAGCACGCCCTCCAAGCGCTTGCCATCCATGAGGGGCACGGACCAGCAACTGGCGACCATCGTCCGCCACTGCGGCTCGAGGACCAGGGCGGGAGCATCCCGGACCCGAGCTATCAGCCTCGGGCGGCTGAGACGGCAGGCCAGAACCGCGCTCCAAGCCGGCGCTGCCCCGGGTTCGCGCGGGGGCCAAGCGCCACCAAGCACCCACGCCCGCTCCCGCCGGTCCAGCAAGTAAAACCGTGCCGCATCGGCCCCTGACCAGCGCGCCAGGATGGCCAGGCAGCGCTCAATGAGCTCCGCGTGGTTGCGCGCCAGCAGTTCGGCCCGGAATAGCTGCTGGAACGTCTCAGCCTCCGCCTCGCGCACACGGTAGTAGGCATGGTGGAGCACGAGAAGAATGGCCAGCTCGAACTGCCTCCACAGAGCTTCCAGCGACGCGGCACGCCCGGGATCGAGCCGGCGTAACTGGTCTGCCAGCAGGCGCCCGGCTTGCCTGACAGCGCGGGCCACGACCGCGGGCGCTACGTCGAGCTTGGCCAGGCGCCGCCCATGGTAGTCCACCTGCTCGAAGAAGGCGACTAGCGGCCTCCTCTGAGCAAGCAGCGCCGCGGCAGCAACTGGGGTGACCGCGGAAAGCGCCTTGCGCTCCTTGGGGCCCAACCCACGGGTCTGCCACTCCCGCCCGAGCTGGCTGTCCAGGCGGGCCAGTTGCGCTTGCGGCAACCCGGGCGCGCCTTCCAGTGATCGGAAAAGGCCGCGGACCATGGCAGTGGCGAGAGCAGGCAAGCGGGTGCAAGCGGTGCCGGCCATCGTTTTCTTAATCGTGAGACCCGCGCGATTGCTTTAGCCCCGCACCCAGCGTGTTTGACTTCCCGGGCAGCGATTGTTTAACCTATCGGTTCGATCCCCCGGCGGGCCGCCGGCAGCGCGCGGCGG
>JBMFPL010000239.1:0-5894 GCA_049969115.1 Bryobacteraceae bacterium
ATCGAGGAAGGCCGTGGGCTCGTCGAGCAGCAACACACGGGGCTGCTGGGCGAGGGCGGAAGCGAGCAGGACGCGCTGGCGCTCGCCGCCGGACAGGGATCGGAAATCGCGGTGACGGAAGGGCAAGGTATCGGTGAGACGCATGGCTTCTTCCACGGCCTGCCAGTCCTGGGGCGATTCGAAGAGGCCGCCGGCGTGGGGGGTGCGTCCCATGAGCACGACTTGCTGGGCGGTGAAGGGGAACTCGATGCGGACGGTTTGAGGGACGAAGGACACCTCGCGGGCGAAAGCGCGACGGGGCCAGCGGCGGACTTCACGGTCGCGGAAAAGGCACTGGCCGGAATAGCCGGGGCGGAGACCGGCCATGATGCCGAGCAGGGTTGACTTGCCGGCGCCGTTGGGGCCGACGAGGGCCACGAACTGTGCGCCATCGAAAACTAAGTTGACTTGCTGGAGGACTTGCGCCCCGTTGTAGCTCATGCCGGCTTCGTGCAGGCGATACATGGCGCTCAGCGAGGATGGATGAGGTGTGCCAGGGCGCGGGCGGCTTCGGCGACGCGGGGGCCGGGGACCACGAAGGGGCCGGGCGCCTCGACGAAAAGGCGGCCGCTAGAGACGGCGGCGAGCTGTGGCCGGGTCTTCCAGAGAGCGAGGACGGCCTCGCGCCGGGCGGGGGGCAGGGCATCTCCGTTGGCCATTTCGGCCAGATCGAGAATGACTTCGGGATTGCGAGCGAGGACCTCCTCGAAGGGAACGCGAGAGTAAGCCGAAACAGTATCGGCGAAAATGTTCTGGCCGCCGGCCAGGGTGACCAGCTCGTCCAGATACGAACCGTGCCCCGCCACCACGATGCCTTCCAGGCGCCCGGGTGTGCGGCCGAGCACGATCATGACTCGCGGGCGGGGCTTGCTGCGGTTCTCCCGGGCCAGGGCGTCCAGATCGGCGCGGATGCGCGCCACTAGAGCGCGGGCGCGGTCGGCAACGCTGGCGGCGCGGCCGATCTTTTCCATGGCGTCATAAATCCCGGCCAGCGAGCCGTCGTCCACTTCGAGGATGGGAAAGGAGACAGGGCCGCGGGCGAGCGGCGGTTTGACCCCGGTGCGCTCGACAATCACCAGATCAGGTCGTGCGGCCACGATGAGTTCTAGGTTTGGCCGCAGGTAGTCACCGATCTTCGGTTTGGCGGTGGCCTCCGGCGGGTAGCGGCAGTAGGTAGTGACGCCCACCACGCGGTCGCCGAGGCCGAGAGCGAAAAGCATCTCGGTGATGCTGGGCGCGGTGGAAACGATGCGTTGGGGCGGCGCACGAAGCGCGAGCGCGATAGCGAGAAGAGGGATCACCATTCCAGGCGCGCTCCGCCAGTGAGGCTGCGAGACAGGTTGCTGTAGCCCAGAACCTCGAAGTACCGGGCGTTCAGTAGATTTTCCACACGCAGGTATGGAACGAGCCGGCGGAAGCCGTTCCAGGTGAGCGCGGCGTAGACGTTCTGGTAGCCCGGGTTGCGGGTGACGCCGAACAGGTCGTTGTCCTGGCGCTCGCCCATCAGCACCGCGCCGGCCTGGAACAGCAAGCGGCGGGGCATCCAGGAGAGCGTGAGAGCGCCCGAGTTGCCCGGGCGGCGCGCGAGTTCCTGACCGATGCCGGTGAACAAGGAATTAGGTGAGCTGGATTGTGTGATGCGAGTGTGCAGGTGGGTGTACTGGCCGGAAATGAGCAGGGAGGGCAACAGGCGAGCCTGCGCGGTGACTTCGAGCCCACGCGCGCGGCTGGCTTCGTTGTTCCGCCAGGTGGAGGGATCGGGGTAAGGCAGGAACACGAACACGATCAGATCGCGGAAATAGTTGTCGAAGACGGCGATTTCGCTGCGCAGGCGCTGGCGGAACCAGGTCTGGACAAGTCCGGCCTCGAAGCTGGAGGTTTTCTCGGGGCGAAGAGCGAGGTTGCCCACGAACCAGGGATCGCGGGCATAGTTCTGGATGAGGCTGGGTTCAGTGATGCCGCGGCCGGCGCTGAAACGGAGGAAAGTGGATGAGAGAACGCCATGCTCACCGGCGAGGCGGAAACTGGCCGAAGCGCGCGGGATCCATTTGGTTCCAAAGGCGCTGCTGCGTTCGACACGAAGCCCCCCGGAGAGGAAGACGCGGTCGCGGAGGCTCTGCTGGCGGTATGCGAACACGCCGTGGGTATCGCGGGAAACATCGTGCTGGGTGACCATGCCTTGCTGGCGCTCGTACTCGTAGCCGAAGACGGTCGCTCCGCCCGCGGCGTTGAGCGAGGCACCGTAAGCGGCGCGGGCGCGTGAAGCCTGCCAGAGGTAGGGATCTGAGGGGTAGAGCGTTACGTCGCGGCGTTCCAGACGCATGCCAGGCGGGACGCGCGAAGCAGGGAAGTCAGGGTCCACCAGACCGACGAGGTACACGCGGCGGACGGGACTGGTCACTTCGCGCACAAGGGCAGCGACGCGGTAAGGGCCGCCCACACCATTGTCAGTGTAGAGATCGCGCAGGCGATGCCAGGCGAAGCTGGCGCTCTGGGCAAAGCGCGTGCCGTGCACCTCGTCAAAGCGCAGGGCAGCGAGCCAGTCGCGGGTAAGCTGCCGGGCGTCGTAGTCAATGAGGCCGTAGCCGACCTGCCCGGGAGTGCCGAGAGCGGCATCGCCGCCGCGGAACAAGGCGCGCGCCCGGGTGGAGGGGCCCAGGCGAAAACCGAGGTTGGCCGTACCGTAGGTGTTGCGGAAGAAGTCGTTGGGGAACTCACCCCAAGTGTGGAACTGCTCGGCGCCGAGCGAGTAATCCAGGCGTGTTCGGACAGCGCCGGAGAGACCCGCGATCCAGCGGTCGGTGGAAAAGTTGCCGCGCTCGTAGCTGAGGCGGGCGCGGGGGAGTTGCCGTTCGGGGTCGCCGCGTTGCGTGAACAGTTGGATGACGCCCGAAGAGGCCTCGGCGCCGAACAGCGTGCTGGCGGGGCCGCGGACCACTTCCACGCGATCGAGGAAAGCGCTCGAGAGGGCGTTGAGGTTGACCTCGCCGCCGGGATCGTTCAGCGGCACGCCGTCCAGCAGTACGAGAGTGGCGGTGCGCTGGCCGCCGCGAGTGAAGACTTGGGTGAGGCTGCCCGGGCGGCCGTAGCGCGTAACGTGAATGCCGGGCAGTTCGCGGAGCAAGTCCGCGACGTTGGGATACTGGCGCGCGGTGATGTCGGTGCGAGCGATGACGTCGCCCGCCAGGCCGGATTCCTCGAGGGTCGTTTCGCGGCGCGTGGCGGAGACCACGACGCGCTGACTGAGGGCTTCCAGCTCGAGCCGGACGCGTGCTGGCCGGCCGGCGACGAGCTCGGTCTGAGCGGGCTGGAAGCCCGGCGCCTGGATGCGGGCCTGGCAGCGCTCGGGGCCGGAAATCGAAAACCGGCCGTCAGCACCGGTGCGTGCCTGGCGGCCATTGCATTCAATGGAAGCGCCGGGGACGGCGCCGCCGGCGGGATCCACCACGATGCCCTGGACGACGGTTTGGGCGCAGGCGGAGACCACGCCCATGAAACAAAGCGAGGTGAAAATGTTGAGTTGACGCATGAGCCGTTCTCCCTCGGAACGTTTTCTCATCGCGTCCCGTCGCGACGGCCGGGCCGCCGAGGCGGGATCGAAGCGGGGAACCGGTCTCCTGACTTGCGACCAGGCCTTCCCCCGAGGACGGGTGCGCGGCCTTCCCACCCGAAGGCAGTGACCACGCGGGCCGTTTTCAAGGGTCGCTCACAGTTGCGGGGCAGTGGCGGATTTTCACCGCCTTCCCGAGCATTCCCCGCCCGCAATGAAGGTTCGCCGCTCGGGGCGAACCTAACGAGTATATGGCAGCGGGGCAACGTCGCGCAAACCAAGGCGAGCGTGGGCGCGCGTGGCTTTGCGCGGCGGGCAGGCAAGTGGCTCGGAACGAGAACAGAAAGGTAGGAGAACGGCCGGCGGCGAAGAAGATGGCCCCCGGTGTCGGGTGTGGGGCCAGCCTTGGCTCGTGGCTGTTGCGTACGGCGGCTGTGGCTCGTGGCCTGCCATCGTCTCGCAGTGACGCATAGCGCGTCCTTCCGCACACCGGCGCTGGCGCCCCAGGCCGGGCGCAGTTGGTCGGCCGTTGCCCGCAGGTTTACAATAAGAACCGTCAGGGGCGAATCCAACCCGAAGGAGTGTGAGAGCGATGGCGTTGCGCAGCCTTCTCCGTCTCGGCAGTCTGGGCCTGGCGTTCGCCTGCGCGGGCCTGGCCCAGTTCGGAGGCACCGGAACGATCCAGGGGCTGGTCACGGATCCCTCGGGCGCGGTGGTGCCGGGGGCAACGGTGACCGCTGAGAACCTGGCCACCGGGGTCAAGACATCGCGGCAGACGACTGCCGCCGGCCTTTACGTGATCGCGCCGCTGGCGCCGGGGACTTACACCGTGACGGCCAGCGCGGCGGGTTTCAAGGCGGCCGTGCGGGAACGGGTGGTGGTGGACGCGCTCTCCACCGTGGAAGTCAACTTCACGCTGCAAATCGGTCCCACCACCGAGCAGGTCACGGTCACCGACGTGGCGCCGCCCTTGAACACGGCCGACGCGCGCATGGGGCAGACCCTGCGCAACGACCTCTACACCTCGCTGCCTCTGGCCATGGGCAACGCGCCCCGCGATCCCACGGCATTCGTGCGGCTCATGCCCGGCATCTCGGGAACGGGCGGCACGTACAGCGCGGGCAACGTGCTCGCTGCTCAGCCCAACTCGCAGGAAGTTTTCATCGAAGGGTTGCCCGCGACCGATCCCGCGGTGCAAGGCGAGGTGAGGTATCTTTCGCTGGCGGTTTCTGTGGAGGCGATTGACCAGTTCCAGTTGGAGACCGCCAACGCGCCCGTGCAATACGGGGGCGTGGGCAGCACGAACTTCGTAGTCAAATCAGGCGGCAACGACTTTCACGGGGCTGCTTACGAATATTTCCGCAATGACAAGCTGGACGCGCGTGGCTTCTTCGCCTCCCGCCGCCCGACTCACAGGCAGAACGAGTTCGGTGTCAACCTTTCCGGGCCGGTGGTGCGCAACCGCATCTTTTTCTTCGCCAACTACGACGGCTACCGCTACCGGACGCTGACGCAACCGAGCTTTTACTCCATTCCGACCGAGCCCGCACGTCAGGGCGACTTCAGCGCTTTCCCCGCGGGCATTTTCGATCCGGCCACCACGGACTGCTCGCACGGTCCCTGCATGCGCAGCCCGTTCCCCGGAAACCGCATCCCGCGCAGCCGGATTTCGCCCATTTCGGATTACTTTCAGTCGTTTCTGCCGCCTACCACCAACAGCAACCTGCAAAACAATTACCTGAGCGCGGTACGGGTCGGCTATAACAACGATAGCACCACGGACAAAGTAGACTTTTACCTGAACGACCGGCAGCAGCTTTACTGGCTTTATACACGAGGGCGGCGCAAACAGGCCACGCCCTACCGGTACAACACCCTGCCTTTGCCTTACGCCGACGCGCGCAAGGTAGTGGAATTGCCCACCAGTTCGCAGATCCGCCATACCTATGTGCCTACGGCCAACCTGGTGAACCAACTCAGTTTCGGCGTGGCCCGTTTCGGCGGCTGGATCGAGAACGTGACCATGGACGGAAAGTACCCGCAGAAGGCGGGTCTGAAAGGGCTGCCGCCGGGAGAGGCGGACTCCTCCTTCCCCGAGATCAGCTTCGGCGGGCCCAACGCGCCGACCGGCTGGCGGGGCACCAACTCGCGCGCCAACGAGGAGGTACACAACACCTTCACCTTGCAGGACAACCTGCAATGGACCCGCGGCCGGCACGCGGTGAGCCTGGGCTTCGTGATGCAGCGCATGCAGGTGAACATGAAGGAGCGCCGCTATGGGAGCCTGGCCACCTGGAACTTCAGC
>JBMFPL010000240.1:0-5837 GCA_049969115.1 Bryobacteraceae bacterium
CGCGTTGCCCCTGACATTGGATCCCGGTGCATCCCTCAGGATCGAGGTCGAGTTCCGCCCGGCATCGGCCGGCACGCAGCAAGGACGTTTGCTGGTCAACGGCCGTGCCTTCGCGCTGACCGGGTTGGCCACCGAACCGCCCTTGCCGCGTCCCCGGCTCGTTCTGGATCCGCCCGCGCCCGGGAGCGGCCGCCAGGTGAAGGTGCGGATCGAACTGGCCGAGGCGGCCCGCAGCGCCGGCGAGGGCGAGCTACGCGTGGAGTTTGAACCTGCCGTCCACGGCTGGGCTGACGACCCTGCCATCGGCTTCGTTTCACCTGCTGGCCGGTCCGCCCGCTTCGCAGTCGAGCCGGGCGACCTCGTTGGGCGCTTCGCGGCACGCGACGAAATCGTTATGCAAACCGGAACTACGGCCGGCCGCCTCACGCTGATTGTGCGTCTGGGCCCCCACGTCGAGCAGGCCACGCTCGTGCTCGCGCCCCTGCCCGTCGCCATCGACTCCGCCCGCGCTTCCCACAGCGCCAGCACGATCGAGCTCGTGCTGGCCGGCTTCGACAACTCGCGCTCGGTCTCGCAGATCGTTTTCACCTTCTACGGTGCCACGGGCCAGGCCCTCGATCCCGGCCCTATCGCCGTGGACGTCTCCGCCGAATTCCGGCGCTACTTCGAGACCTCGTCCCTGGGCGGCATCTTCGCGCTGCGGGCCGTCTTTCCCGTCACGGGCGATCCCACCGCCGTCGCCGCCGTGGAGGTCGAGTTCAAGAACTCGGTCGGTTCCACCCGCACCTCACGCATCGCCTTCTGATCGGGGGGCGCCGGCCGATCCACAGGCATCGCGGGGCGCTCCTCGATCGCCCGTCCTCCCAGTCCGGCCGCACCCGCGCCATCGCCAGCACGAGGACGCGCCGCTGTTGTCGAATCCCTCATACTGGTGGGGAATCTTCTTCAATAGGGGCAGCCTATGACGGCCGTGGCGTTGACCATCGCGGGGTCCGACCCCTCCGGCGGCGCCGGCCTCCAAGCCGACCTGAAGACCTTCCACCAGTTCGGCGTCTATGGCGAGGCCGTCGTGACGCTCGTCACGGTTCAGAACACGCTGCGCGTTTCGCGCGTGGAGTGCCTGCCCGCAGAGCTTGTCATGGAACAGATCCGGGCCGTGCTCGAGGACATCCGCCCGCAGGCCGCAAAGACCGGGGCGCTGGGCGATCGCGCCATCGTCGAGGCCGTGGCGGAAGCCGCCCGTGAGTTCGATTTCCCGCTCGTGGTGGACCCGGTGATGATCAGCAAGCACGGGGCGCCGTTGCTTGCTGCCGACGCGCGCGCCTCATTGATCGGGCGCCTGCTGCCGCGGGCCGCTCTGGTCACCCCCAACTTGCACGAAGCCGCAGACCTCGCAGGCTTCCCGGTCACCTGCCTGGAGAGCATGCACCGTGCGGCGGAGGCGATCGCCAGGCTTGGCCCCCGCGCCGTGCTCGTCAAGGGAGGGCATCTGGGGTCGGCGGCGACCGACTTGCTATTTGCCGAGGGCCGTTTCTATGAATTCCCCGCTCCGCGCATCGAAACCCGTCACACGCACGGCACTGGGTGCACCTATTCAGCGGCCATCGCCGCGTGCCTGGCGCGCGGGCTCGAGCTGCCCGAAGCGGTACAGGTAGCCAAGACGTTCATCACGGAAGCCATACGGAGCAACCCCGGCCTGGGAGGCGGCTCCGGGCCGGTCAATCACCACGCTCGCGTGGCGCTGCCGGAATGAACTGGCGTGGCCGCTACAATGAGGGCAGGGGATGTCGCCCAAGGAGTTCGACCGGCTGGTGGAGGAGGCGCTGGCCACCATCCCCGCGCGCTTCCGCCGCAAGCTGCGGAACGTGGCCTTCATCGTGGAGAAAGAGCCACCGCGGCCCGGCCTGCTCGGTCTCTACGAAGGGCGGCCTCTGATTTATCGCAGCGTCAGCGACAGCTTCACGCTGCCAGACCGGATCACCATCTACCAGGGACCCCACGAGCGCCTGGCGCGCGATCGCGCCCACCTGCTCAGGCTGGTGCGCCAGACGGTCTGGCACGAGGTGGCGCACTACTTCGGTCTCAGCGAGTCTCAGGTCCGCCGCGCCCAATGGCGCCGCCGCGCCCGGCGCGCCTGATATCAGAGCAGCCCGGCTGTCTCGCGCGCGATCCTGTGTTCGCGTTCTTCGAGCAGACTCCTCATCCAGGGCCCAAGGCTCGGCGCTTCTGTGACGATCCTCCCGTAAGCTTCGCCCAGAACGGGCACCAAGCTGAGGGCAAGCGCCAGTCCGCCCCAGGCCCCCACCGCGCTCGAAGGCAGGCCTGCCCGCCGCGCCTTCAGCATCGTTTGCGCCGCCTGATCGGCTTTGGTGAGCCAGCTGGTCACCTTGATGATGGTTCTCAGCGAGCGCCGCAGCTCGACCCCCAGCGCCTCCAGGCCCTCGACGGCCTTGTTCATCCACTCCCACGCCTCGATGAGGCTCTCGTACAGAGTCGGCGCTTCTTGACCTCCCGTGGCCGGCGGCACGGGGACCAGCCAGGACAGCGCGTTCATTTGCCGGCTGAGGTCGCGCAGCCTGCGCAGTTTCACTTCCGGTTCCTCCACCGACTGCGCGGCCATCCGGTACTCCGCCGCCAGCCCCTGTAGCCGGCTCAGCTTCCCGTTGAGCGCGGTGAGAAAATTGGCGCCTGAGGCCGGCGCGTCGAACACCTGTGCGGTATAGACCGACGGCAGGTTCGTTCCCAATACGCCCGCGTGGTTTCGTCGGTCCAGTTTCCGTTGTTGGCGGTCAAGTGGCGGAAGGCATTGTCGAGGTCCTGCACGCCGAGACCCCAGCCCGTATCGCCCGCGTCCTCCAATTCGCGCAGCATGGCCCAGTAAGTGTCCCAGTCCTTGTGGGAGACTCGCTCGATGCGGGTGCGGTAGCGATAGAACAACCGGAAGGCTTCGTTGATGAGCTGGATCCGGGCGCCCGAGTAATCGCCTCTTCCCCAGGAAGCCCTTGTCTGCTCGGGTGTGAGCACAGCTTGGACGTTGCCGTTGGAGTATTCGTTGTCCTGCATCGCGCCCCCGGCCCTTGATTTTCGACTTGCCCCGGGGAGTTGTCAAGAGCCGCGCGCAAAAATCTTGGAAAATCCTTCGCGGGGTTGCCCGTGGCTGGCTTCAGCCGAAGCAGCAGCTTCAATACGAACTCGTGTCCAACCGTTCGGGATGTTGCCCGCAGCTGCCCTCAACCCTTGATCACGCCCATGGGCCGCAGACGGGCCACCTTGCGCGCCAGGCCGGCCGCGTGGACGACCTCGATCACCTCGTCCACGTTCTTGTAAGCTTCCGGAACCTCCTCCAGGATGCCGTCGCGCGTCTCGCTGCGCACCAGGATGCCCTGCTGCTCAAGCTGCTCCTGCACCTCGCGCGCGTTGCGTCCCTTGCGCGCCGCGGTGCGCGAAAGCAGGCGGCCTGCCCCATGGCAGACGCTGCCGAAGGTCTGCTGCATGGCGCGCTCGGTGCCCACCAGCACCCAGGATGCCGTGCCCATGCTGCCGGGTATCAGCACTGGCTGGCCTATCGCGCGATAGGCCGCGGGGATGTCGCGATGGCCGGGCGGGAAGGCGCGCGTGGCGCCCTTGCGGTGCACCAGCACGCGGCGCTTGTGGCCGTCCACTACGTGCGTTTCTTCCTTGGCGATGTTGTGCGCCACGTCGTAAATAAGGTCCACGCGCACGTCGCGCCCGAACAGTTTCTCCAGCGATCCGCGCAGAAAGTGCATGATCACCTGCCGGTTCGCCCAGGCGAAGTTGGCCGCGGCTCGCATGGCCGCCAGATAGGCCTGCCCTTCGGGCGATCGGATGGGCACGCAGGCGAGCTGGCGGTCGGGCAGCGTGATGTTGTAGCGCTTCATGGCCGCGCCCATCTCCGCCAGGTAGTCGGTGCAGACCTGGTGACCCAGGCCGCGCGAGCCGCAATGAATCAGCACCATCACTTGGTTAAGATGCAGTCCCATCACCCGCGCCGCTTCCTCGTCGTGGATCTGTTCGACCCACTGCACCTCGAGGAAGTGGTTGCCGCTGCCTACCGTACCGAGCTGAGGCCGGCCGCGTTCCTTGGCTTTCGCAGAGACCTTCTCGGGATCGGCGCCGGGCAACCCGCCGCCTTCCTCGGCGAACTCCGCGTCGCGCTCCTCGCCGTAACCCTGCTCGACCGCCCACCGGGCGCCCTGCACCAGCACCTCGTCCAGTTGCGCGTTCGACAGCCGGATCGGTCCCTCGCTGCCCGTGCCGCAGGGGATGTCGCGGAAAAGCTGGTTGACCACCTCACGCAATCGCGGGCGCACTTCGTCCCGCGTAAGGTTGGTGCGCACCAGGCGCACGCCGCAGTTGATGTCGAATCCCACGCCGCCCGGCGAGACCACCCCCGTCTCGATGTCGGTAGCGGCCACTCCGCCGATGGGGAAACCGTAGCCCTGGTGGATGTCCGGCATGGCCAGGCTGTAGCCGACGATGCCCGGCAGCGTGGCCACGTTCATAGCTTGCTCGAGCGACTGGTCCTTGCGGATCTGCTCGATCAGCGCCTGGCTGGCGTAAATGATGACATCCGTGCGCATGCCCCGGCGCTCGTCGCGCGGGATTCGGAAGCGGTATTCGTCCAGCGGAATGATCTGCATGGCGCGGGACCTTCAGATATCGAGGATCACCTGGGCATACCACCCCTCCGGTCGCTGCTCGACGACGAGTTGGTGGTAGGTGACGCCCTTGATTACCAGCTTAGCGCGGTGACGCTCCGCATTCCACGGCTCCCCGTAGCCAACCCCGGCCACCGCCTCGGGCCCGATCCGCGTCACCTCGAACCGCTTCAGAAGCAGGCGCCGCGCGTCCACCACGAACAGCACCTCGCTCAGCCAGTTCACCATGAGCGACTCCCAGTCCCAGCCCGTGGCGGAAAGCTCGCAGCTTTGGTGCTCCTCGACCAGCTCGGTCTCGAAGCCCAGCGCCACCAGCGCCTCGGCCGCCCGCGCGAACAGCTCTTCGGGCGTCGCCGCCCTCACCCGAAAGCCGATGTCGGCTGTGTGCTCCACAACCTCAAACACGGCCCGCTCCCACCGGCTCTACAACCCTCTCCTCCGGCGCCAGCTCCTTGCTGGGATCGATCTTCAGCCACAGCAGGCAACTGATGGCTAGCGTTGCCGCCATCGGCCACAGCATCGCATCGTAGCTGGCGAACCAGCGTACGAGGTAGCCGAACGCCACCGAGGAAAGGAACGACCCGATCTGCCCCGCCGTGTTCATCGCCCCCGTCACTGCGCCCGCGTACTTGCGCCCCACGTCCAGGCACACCGCCCACGCCACCGGCAGCATGAAGTCCGAGCCCGCGTAGGCCAGCGCCAGCAGGACTACCGCGGCGTATTTGTAACGGATCAGCCCGGTCAGGATCATGAACAGCGACGATGCGCCCAGCCCGATCATGCCCACCGTCCGCCGGCCCCACTTCAGCCCCAGCTTCTTCACCAGGTGATCGCTCACCAGGCCGCCTGACAGATTCGCGATACCGCCGCAGATGAACGGCAGAGGGGACAGCCATGCCAGCTCCTGCGGTGTGTAACCCCTGCCCTTGGTGAGGAAAGTGTGCAGCCAGGAGAGGAAGAAGTACGAGCCCCAGCAGTAGGTGTGGTACATGAGCAGGATCGTCCAGAACTGGCCGTTGCGCAGCACCCGTTTCCAAGGCAGGCCATGGTGGACGCGCGCCGCCGCCTGCCCGCGTTCGATCTCCTCGATTTCTTCCGGCGGCACGCCTGGCTTCTCGCGCGGCGTGTCGCGATACCACCAGTACCAGCCGATCGCCC
>JBMFPL010000241.1:0-5794 GCA_049969115.1 Bryobacteraceae bacterium
GGTTCAGGGGATCGGTCACGGTCACCGGGATCAGGACCAGTTCGGTTTCCACACGGATGTTGGCGCCACGCGTCCCGGGTTCTGCGGCCCCCGGCCGTGGCCGCGGTTCGATGGTGACTCTGGGTTGCTGGGCAGCGGTGCGCACGCCGTCCTGCGCGACGGCGGATACGGGAATCAGGCCCGCCACGATGCCCAGCAAAGCCCACATCAGTGTGGACCGGGCCGCCATCGTCATCCTCCCCGCCTCATGCCCCTTGCCATCCCAAGTATAGCACGCACTCGTGCTATCATCGTTCGTGCGTCCCCGAATTCTGGGAGTGATTCCCGCCCGCTACGCTTCTTCGCGGTTTCCAGGCAAGGCCCTGGCCATGCTGGCCGGGCGGCCTCTGATCCAGCATGTTTACGAACGGGCTGCGAAGGCACGCTACCTGAGCCGCCTGGTGATCGCCACCGACGACGAGCGGATCGCCGCCGCAGCACGGTCCTTCGGGGCGCCAGTGCGCATGACCCGGCCGGATCACGCTTCGGGCACGGACCGGGTGGCGGAAGCCGCCTCCAGCGATCCTTGCGAGCTGGTGGTGAACATCCAGGGCGACGAACCGCTGATTGACCCGGATGCCATTGACGCCGCCGTGCTGGGCCTGTTGGAGGCGCCCGAGATCCCGATGGGAACGCTCAAGAAGCTGATCGAGGACCCGGCGGAGCTCAACAACCCCAACGTGGTAAAGGTCGTCACGGACCGCTTCGGCTATGCCATTTATTTCTCGCGCTCCCGGATCCCCTACGTGCGGGCAGGAGCCGAGGAAGCTCCTTGCTACAAACATGTGGGCCTCTACGTGTACCGGCGGGATTTCCTGCTAAAGTACCCCGAGCTGCCGGTAGGGCCGCTCGAACAGGCGGAAAAGCTGGAGCAGTTACGCGCCCTGGAAAACGGCTATCGCATCCGCGTGGTGGAAACCGAATACGAGTCGCGCGGAGTGGATACCCCGGAGGACCTGGCCGCGGTGGAACGGCTGATGACTCAGGCGTCGAGGCAGCCATGAACGAGTGCGACTGAGATGGCCAAATTCATCTTCGTGACTGGCGGCGTGGTTTCCTCCCTGGGTAAGGGCATCGCCGCCGCCTCCATCGGCTGCCTGCTGGAGAGCCGGGGTCTGAAGGTGACGTTGCAAAAGTGCGATCCCTACCTGAACGTGGATCCCGGAACCATGAGCCCGTTCCAGCACGGCGAAGTCTTCGTCACCGATGACGGAGCGGAGACGGACCTGGATCTGGGCCACTATGAGCGCTTCACGCACGCGCGGCTGACGCAGGCCAACAACATCACGTCGGGGCGCGTCTACGAGCGCATCATCACCAAGGAGCGCCGCGGCGACTACCTGGGCAAGACCGTTCAGGTGATCCCGCACGTCACTAACGAGATCAAAGCGGCGATCCGGCGCGTGGCCGAGGGCGTGGACGTCGTGATCACCGAGATCGGCGGCACGGTGGGCGACATCGAGTCGCTGCCCTTCCTGGAAGCGATCCGGCAGATGCGGCGCGAGCACGGCCGCGACAACACGCTGTTCGTCCACGTCACGCTGGTGCCCTGGATCGCGGCCGCGGGCGAGCTCAAGACCAAGCCCACGCAGCACAGCGTGCGCGAGTTGCGGGCCATCGGCATCCAGCCGGACATCCTGGTGTGCCGCACTGAGCGACCCCTGCCCCAGGAGGTCCGGGAGAAAATCGCGCTGTTCTGCGACGTGGACGTGGCGGCGGTGATCTGCGCGCGGGACGTGGAATGGGTCTACGAGGTCCCGCTCAACTTCGCGCACCAGCAAGTGGACGAAATCGTGCTGCGGCTCTTGCGCCTGGAAGCGCCGCCACCCGACCTGCGCCGGTGGCGTGAGATGGTGGAGCGGCTCAAGCATCCCTCGGACGAAGTGGACATCGCGCTGGTGGGCAAGTACACCGAGTACGTGGATTCTTACAAGAGCTTGAAGGAAGCGCTGCTGCACGGCGGCCTGGCGCACGATTTGAAAGTGAATTGCCACTGGATCAGCTCGGAAGGCCTGAGCAAGCCGGGGGCGGTGGAGCTGCTGGCCAGCTATGACGCTATCTTGGTGCCCGGCGGCTTCGGCGAGCGCGGCATCGAGGGGATGATCCAGGCCATCCGGTTCGCGCGCGAGCACAGGATTCCCTTTTTCGGCATCTGCCTGGGCATGCAGTTGATGGTGATCGAATTTGCGCGGAACGTGTGCGGCTTGCGGGAAGCGCACTCCACCGAGTTCCAACCCGACACCCCTCACCGCGTCATTTACAAGCTGCGCGAGCTGAAAGGCGTGGACGAGCTGGGCGGGACCATGCGGCTGGGAGCGTACCCATGCGTGCTGGCCGAAGGCAGCCTCGCCCACCGCGCTTACGGCATGCTCACCATCAGCGAACGCCACCGGCACCGCTACGAATTCAACCGCGAATACGAGCCGGTTCTCACGGCGCACGGGCTGCGCGTGACCGGCCAGACCCCCGATGGCACCTACGTGGAGATCTGCGAACTGCCGGACCATCCCTGGTATCTGGGCTGCCAGTTCCACCCCGAGTTCAAGTCCAAACCGCTGGAGCCGCACCCCCTGTTCCGGGCCTTCATCGGAGCGGCCTACGAGCATCGCCAGCGCCGGCTCAAGGGGGCGGCACACTTAGAAAGGGCATGGTCGAGCTGACCACTCCGCGGGGCGAAACAATCCGCTTCGGCGGCGGTGCGCCCCTGGCGCTCATTGCCGGCCCCTGTGTGATCGAAAGCCAAGAGCACGCGGACTGGCTGGCCCGCGAGATTTACCGGCAAGCCGGCCCGTTCGTCTTCAAGGCTTCCTTCGACAAAGCCAACCGCAGCAGCATCCATTCCTATCGCGGCCCCGGGCTCGAGGAAGGCCTGCGTATCCTGGCGGCTGTCAAGGCCGAAGGCCACGCCATCCTGACCGATATCCACGAACCCTGGCAGGCCCAGCGCGCCGCCGAAGTGGCTGATATCCTGCAAATCCCTGCCTTCCTCTGCCGCCAGACCGATCTGCTGGTGGCTGCCGGGCGCACGGGACGCATCGTGAATCTGAAAAAGGGTCAGTTCCTGGCGCCGGAGGACATGCGCCTTGCGGCCGAGAAAGTGGCCTCGACGGGCAATGAGAAGATCCTGCTGACCGAACGCGGGACGTGCTTCGGCTACCACAACCTGGTGGTGGACATGCGGGCGCTGGTGATTCTGCGCGCCACTGGCTACCCGGTGATCTTCGACGCCACGCACAGCGTGCAACTGCCCGGTGCGGCTGGCGCCGCTTCAGGCGGGCAGGCTGAATTCGTCGAGCCCCTGGCGCGGGCCGCGGTGGCGGTAGGAATTGACGGCCTCTTTGTGGAGGTTCACGAAGCGCCGGAGCGGGCGCTCTCCGATGGCCCGAACGCGCTCAGGCTGGAACGTCTGGGCGCGCTGCTGGAGACGCTGAGGCGAATCGAGCGCGCCGTGCGGGCCGGCTGAACCTCACTGCTTGTCCTTCCAGGCCAGTTCTGCATCCGAGCGGCGCACGTAGAGGGCGTCCACCGCAGCCGGGTCCTGCGCCCGTCCGGTCAGAAAGCGCCCGGCGGCGATGCGCGCGATGGCGCCTGCCAGAGCGCGCGGCGCCTCGATGACGGGCGTCTTCTCCCAACGCGTCCCGATCAGCGCCTGGCGAAAAGGCGAAAAGTCCGGCGAAACGAACTCCAGCTCGCCCTCGGGCAGGGTTTCCAGCCAAGCGGGAAATTTCATGACGGCTTCCGGGCAAACCACCTCCAGCTTGTGGTCGTAGACTGCACCGTAGATTTCCCCACGCCGGGCATCGAGAACCGCGGCGCGCAGCGGGGCGGAGCCGAAGCTGGCCACGGCCTGGAGGTTGGACACCGCCACCAGCGGCCTCCCTGTGGCTTCCGCCAAGCCTTTGGCGGCCGCCAGGCCGACGCGCACGCCGGTGAAAGCGCCCGGGCCGGCGGCCGAAGCAAAGCAGTCCACCTCCTCCAGCTTCCAGCCGTGGCGCTCCAGCAGCCTCGCCAGGTGATCGAAAAGGATGTGCGCGAAACCATCAGGAGAATGGAGGAGGATTTCTTCCACCACCTGGTCCCCTTCTAGCAGGGCCAGGCTGCCGAATTCCGTGGTCGTGTCGAGAGCCAGGATGCGCGGTTTCACGGGTTGAGCTTGTAGACATGGTCCAGGGCGTACAGCTTGCCGTTGGCATTGAGGCCGTAGAGCCGGAGGGCGAGAATGCCAGGCAGGTTACGCGCGAAATAGCGGGGGAAGCGGAAAGTACCCTCGGGCCCCGTACCCAAAACACGGAAACCCAGACCGTCCGCGGGCACTTCGCCGATCCAGAGCCACATCATGGAACGTGTGGCGCGCGTCTGGCGCGTGATCTTGACGGCGTAGCGCGGCGGGGCGCTCAGCGAGAGATTTTCTTCGACCGGGGAAGCGATCTCGAAAGGCGCGCGCTGCGGATTCTGTTCGACCTCCTGCATGAGCACGGGGCGGGATTCGAACTTGTAACTTCGCAGCATGGACTGCTTGTGTCCCTCGCGCGAGATATGGAGCACCCAGTCGTGATCCCGCCCGGGCGGCTCGGCCCGGAAACGATCGCCCTTGAAACCTTTCTGCTTGAGATACTCGCCAGTTACAGGATTGAACCAGGCCACGTCATAACTGTGGCGTTCGACAAGGATTTCGACCGGTCCTGGCTTTTCCACATAGACTATGTACTCGACGCCTTCGAGCGCCAGGGCGCGGCCGCCATCCACCTCGAAGTAAGGCTCCAGCTCCCAGAAGCGGGTGCGCGAGAAGAAATCGAACCAGTGCGTCATCTGGCGGGCGCCAGGCGAGTCCAGGTAGCGCGCCTCCACGGGGAAACGGCCGCCGTAAGTGCCGGTATTGCCGAAGGTGGGATACTGGCCGTTCATGGTGGCGTTCCAGAGCCGGCGGCGGAAGGTATCGGTATCCACGTGGTGAGGCAGTGCCCTGCCGGCGCCGGTGTCCTCGTAAGCGAATTCGGCGTTGACTTGCGGCGCGGCATAGATCTGGTGCTCGATGGCGCCGAGCTGGTCCTCGTGAGACTGGTAGACAAGGTAAGTCATCCAGCCGTCCTGGAACAAGGGCGAGGAAGTGGCCACAGTATGGGTAGAACGCGGGTGGTTATACGGGTCCAGGCGCTTGAGTAACTCGCCGATTTCCTTGAGCAAAACGCGGCTGTCGGGATACTCCTCGAACTCCTGCACCCCCTGCCAGGTGACGTGCATGCCGGCGTAGCGGGCCACCAGGTAACGCACGTAGCGTTCGCGCTCCTCGCGGGAGGGGAACAGCTCGGCCAAGTGGTTCTGGTCGCCGGCCAGCACGAGGTCGGCGATGATTCCCTTGCGATTCATGTAAAGGATCCGGCGGTCGAGCTCCTGGAAGAAGGCGGGGTCGGGACGGTCCGGCGAGGGAAAGGCGCGGCGCGATTCCTCGCGCCCGCCAAGCACCAGGCCACGCAGGTGATTGAACTTTTGCGCAGCGCGCGTGTCAACCAATTTCTCGAAAAGCGCGCGGTCGAGGACGGCGAAGCGGTAGCAGGTGTCGCCCATCCACAGGTGGGGCTTTCGCTCCAGCCCGTCCACCCACGCCCAGTGATGAACGTTGGCGGGCTGGACGAAACCGGGCGACTCACCCGGGAGCGCGATCAGGTGTCCATCACGCTCGTTGAAGGCGGCGACGTTGCTGACCGTGCGAAAAACCCACTCCCCGACGCCTGTGGGAGCGAAGCGCACGACAAAC
>JBMFPL010000242.1:0-5786 GCA_049969115.1 Bryobacteraceae bacterium
CGAAAGAGGTCGAATTCGATAACAACCCTGCGGGAGCGGGTCGCTAGAGCACTGGGGAGGCAGCTTCAGTGCTGCCCTGTTTATGGGACGAGACGTGTATGCCCCGGTAGTAACACGGCAGCCGGTCGGACCTCAGCTCGTGCAACGAAGCAGTGGCTCAAGGAGAAACGCCGGCCCCCAGCACCGCCAGCCACTTTTGGGCATCTGTCCTCGTCAGCGCCGTCAGCGAGGAGCCGGACCGCGTGGCGGCGTCGCATGGCTTCTAGGTCTCCCGGCCCACGTTTCTTTACTGGCCGCCTATCATGTACTCGCCGATAGCGAACATCCACCTCCTGGTTCGACCGTACGGGAAGAGAGCTGCCGCACGCCGTGCTACTGGATTCGCTCTTACAAAGTGTTAGTTCACCAGGCGCGAGAGCGGCAATTTCCAGCTCGTTGTCGGCGCCTCCCGTTTCCCGGAAAACCGACTGCGCCGGCGGGTTGTTTCACGCGCCATCGAGGATCAGCGCCTCGATCTGCTGGATGCCGGCCAGGCACGCCTTGACCTCCTCCTCCCAGACGTTAAAGATATTCCGCGTAAACTTCTCGACGCGCCCCACCCTTGCCGCCCGCCGGCACGATCCCGACAGGCGCTGCGGGAACTTGCCCCTCGCCAGCGACTGGGTGCCGTGTGGCTGGTCTTACATGATGGAAGCCGCCGCTCGCACCGATTACCGAGTCGCCGAGACTGTCTGCCGTCTGTTCGGCGGGCGCCAGTCGTTTTTGCTGTCCGACCTCGCCTGAACCGCTGGGGCTGGCGGCAGCCGGCACGCGCCGCCGTCCGGGCAGAACCAGTCCCGAAGAAGCCGTGCTACGCCTGGCTTGCCAGCTCCTACGTAGCGGCCCCGCCGCTCGCGATACTCGGCCAGCGCCGCTTCGGCCGCCTTCCGCAGCCTTTCGTCTTCTTCTGTCTCCGGCACGTCCTCGGCCACTGCATAGACGACGCCGCGCTCAGCTCGTGCGTACGTTGGCAGGGACACAAAGCGGCGCCTTACAAACGGGCCACCCTTCTCCTGCTGCTCACCCGCACGGACGAAGAAGTCCACGGCTTCTTGCGGAAACCCAAAGATCCGCCCGTAGCCGCGCCAGCGCGGCACCTGGTCGGCGTGCTCGATCGCCATCAGCACCTCCATTGGATGCGAGTGCGGACTGACGCCAAGCCGCGCAAATTCCCCTTCATACCGCCGCACCAGCCGCCGGAACGGCTCTACGGCAATCACGATGCCCTCATAGTGCCGTTCGGGCCTTCCTGTTTTCGGGTGCCAGGAAATGCGTCGGAAGTGGTGCACGGTCGCGAACACGTGATCCATGCAACGGAAGTGTTCCAGCAGTCGCCGCGCTTTGTCCACTTCATCGAGCGTGGTCGCCTCAGCATCCACGACGAAGCGGACGAAGCCGCTGCTGGCAGGCTTGATCCCGCCGGCGAGCGTGTACAGCCCCTCCGAGTCGAGCATCTTCAGGAACAGTTCCTCCGCTGCCTCGCGGCTGTCGGCGGGCAACGATTCCACGTCGAAGCACGCCTCCGCCCGCGGCAGCGCGCCAAGGCCTCCCTGTGCGGCCTGAGCCGCGCTGGCCGGCCCCTCGCCTGCGCGCGCGGCCGACAGCAGCAAGAACAAAAGGATTGCGGCCGTCATCAATCCAGCACCCGGATCTCCCTGCCGTCGCGCGCCAGCCAGACGTGCCTACCCTGCCAGTGTGCCTGGCTTGCCCCGCCAGAGAACGGAGTGACCTTTTGGTATTTGTGCGGGATCACCAGTTTGCCGCTTTTGTCGATAAAGCCGTAAAATCCGTTCTTCTTCACCGCCGCCAGCCCTTCACTGAACCGCTCTGCCGCCTCGAATTGAGCCTCCACAACCACACGGCCAGCAGTGTCGATGTAGCCCCACAAGTTTCCTGCCTTGTAGGGCGCAAGGCCTTCATCAAACCGCCAGGCAAAATCAAATTGCGGGCGAATTACCAGCTGGCCTGTCTTGTCGATGAAGCCATATTTGCCGTCCACAGCCACAGCTGCGAATCCATTATGAAATCCGGATGTGTTGTCGAACTGTGCTGGAATCACAACCTCATTCTTCAGGTTGATATAGCCGTATTTCCCATTCCTGTCACGGAAAAACAGTAAGGTTTCTTCTGCTGCTGCGGGGCTGGCGGTCGCCAGCCACAGCGCCAGGGTCGTCACGCAGATCCTCATTGATTACCTCCGTAGTAGTATTCCGTCGCCCCTGCTCACAACTGAATACGCAGGCTGAGCTGCAGGCTCCGTGGTCCTCCCACTTGGTACAGCGGGCTCAGTCCGCCCGCCGTGCCCCCTGCTCCCAGACTCCGGCCGAGCATGCGGGTCGGTTGCCCGAAAAAGGGATCAACAATGGGATTCAGGCTTGCGTTCGGCAGACCGAAGTTCGGTGTATTCAAGATATTGAACGCCTCAGCCCGGAATTGCAAGGCGAGCGATTCTGTCACTTTCAATTGCCGCCGCACGGCCAGGTCTACCTGGTGCATCCCGAAGCCGCGCAGCGAGTTCCGACCCAGCGTGCCGAGCCGCCCGCTCTCGGGCGGGATGCGAAAGGCAGCGGGATTCAGCCGCCTGCCTCCAGGCGAGCCGGGATCCTCCAGCCAATTTGGCCCTCCCAGATAATCCACGCGACGGTTAGAGCCGAAGTTCAGCGGATCCACCACTTGCGTGATCACATGAAACGGAAATCCGCTTCGCGCGCGCACGATGCCCTGCAAGCTCCACCCACCCGTTAAGGCCCGTACCGGTCCGGTCCCAGCCGCCGGCAGTTTCCAGGTAAAGCCGCTCGTGAACGTGTGGCGCACATCGTAGTCAGCCGGTGCAAATTCGCGTTCCAGATCCAGGTTGAAAAAGCCAATCCCGGTTATCGGCAGCCCACCCGTCGCCTCATCAGAAATGTTGTCAATCGCCTTCGACCAGGTATAGCTGGCCAGCAGGTCGAGCCCCCCTGCCATCCGCCTCTGGAACTGCGCCTGCAGCGAGTGGTACCGCTGGCTTGCCTCGTTCCGCGTGATGTAAACAGTGCTTGTCGGCGCAAAAAGGGCCGGATTGATCACCGGAATTATAGGTTGACCGAATGCAGACATATTGCGCAGAAGCTCAGTGCGCAGCAGCCGCTCCCCACGCGAGCCCACATAGGCAATGGATGCCACGTGGTTCGGGCCGAACGACCTTTCCAGCGTTACGTTCCATTGCACCGAATACGGCAGGCGCAGCTGGGGGTCCATAACGCGGAACGTCGCTGAATAGGGAGGATTCTGGTTGAACGGCGCTGGTTGGATCTTCTCCACCGGAACGGGCCAGACCTCGCCTGGCAGATTGCGGATCGAGTTGTAGGGATAACTCGTGTAGCCCTGCAGCGCAGGACCGTTGCCCAGGTCGTAATAGACGCCCCAGCCGGCGCGGAGGACGAGATCGCCGCGCCCGTCCAGCTGCCAGGCGATCCCGCCCCGCGGTGCGAAGTTCAGCCACTGCGTGTCGTAGAGCCGCGCGTTCGGCGGCGCCAGTTGCGCCTGCAATGGGTCCCTCACCTGGTCGAGCCGGTAGGGCAGCAGCCGGCCCGTCGGCGCCGGATTCAGTTCGTATCGAATCCCATAGTTCAGCGTCAGCCGCGGTGCAACGCGCCAGGTGTCCTGCGCAAATGCGGAGAAATTATGGATACGAAAATCTGTCACCGGCGCCAAGGCCTGAATCGAAACGTTCACCCTGCTGGTCTCAAGCAAATCGGTCACGCCGTTGGACCCCGCGCGCGTCGTGAATGCGTGCGTCACGCCCAGAGATCTTGCCTTCACGGCCGGCGCCAGCCGGCGATAATCCAGACCGAACTTCAGATTGTGCCCGGCGCGGTAGTAGCTTAAAGTCTCGACAATGTTCCACTGCCGCTGGTCATTGCCCAGCACGCGCCCCTGGCTCAGGCTGAGCGTGTTCGGCGAAGTCAGCAGGTTCAGCGTCACAGATGAGGTTTCCTTGGGCAGGTTCGGGCCGAACAGGAGCGAGTCGGGCGGCAACTTTGCCCCGTCGATCTCCTCACCTGCGAATTCAAACCTTCCCTGGCTACCACTCCAGTTCACACGGAGGTCGGAGGCAAGCTCCGCCGAAACGGCCCAGGTCAGTCCCGCAGTCACGGTCGTAAGATCGATCTCATTGCGGTTGTTCTGATTGGCGAACACCCGGGAACTTGTCTCCGATGGCGCCGTGTTCCACCGGAGGAACGAGTAGAACCTGCTTGTAAACCGATGGTCCAGCCGGAGGCTCACGCCGACAAACTGACCCGGATTAGAAGTCCCGCTCACGTACCGCCCCAGGTTTGCGTCCTGCCGGTCGCCCGGCAACAGCGGCGCATTAGGCAGCGGGAAGGCCTCCAGAACGGCCCTGGCAGCTCCCTGTGCCTTTTGCCGAGCCTCCTGCGAGGGGACCAGGACATTCCTCAAGGTCGCCTGCGGTTGCCTCAGCTTCAGCCCTTCATAGGAAAAGAAGAAAAAAGTCCTGTCCCGCCCAGAATACAGGTTCGGAATCAGCACTGGTCCGCCCAATACCCCCCCGAAATTATTCTGTCTTAGCGGCTGTCTTGCGATTCCATTCCTGTTGGCAAACCAATCATTAGCGTCCAGCCGTTCATTGCGAAAATAGTTGTACGCGGAGCCTGAATAGCGATTCGTTCCGCTGCGCGTCACCAGCATCACCTGCCCGCCTGGCATCCTGCCGTATTCGGCCGAATGACTGGAGGTGGAGATCCGGAACTCCTGCAGCGCATCGATGGAAACCAGCCCGCTCGAAGTCCCCAGAATGGTCAGGGCCGGCAGTGTGCCCGCCGCCTGTTGCGTAAACGTGGCCGAAGCGCTGGCCGCCACGTTCGCGCTGACGCCGTCCACCATGAAGTAGTTGGCGTTCGCCCTCTGTCCGTTTACCGCGAATTGACCCGGGCTGTCGATGCGGGCCGGCGCCAGCACCACTCCAGGAGTCAACTCCAGCAGCGACTGGAAGCTCCGCCCGTTCAACGGCAGATCCTGGATCAGCTCTCTCGTGAATAGTGTCGAAACAGCAGTGTTTTCGCGATTCACATTTAGCGCTGTGTCCCGGACCTCCACCGACGTCCGCTGCTCTGCCAGCGACAGCGGGAAGTCCACGATCAGCCGGTCTCCAACGGTCAATGTCAGTGTCTTTTCAGCCAGCTGAAATCCCGTCGCCTGCGCCTGGACGCGGTAGACTCCAACGCGCATTCCGGCAAAGGAATAATAACCGGCCGAGTCTGTCCTCTGCTCCAGCGTCCAGCCTGTGGCCAGGTGCACGGCGGACAGCTGCGCGCCTACCACCGCCCGGCCTTCAGGGTCCGTAACGCGCCCGGAGAAGGCGGCTTCCTGCGCCACCAGCCGCGCCGCGAACAACAGTACCGACAAACATGCCAACCGCGCAGCACCACTTCGGCGTCTCATAGCTGACATAATGCCCCTCCTGAGAAACATTTCGCATTAACAAGCAACAAACGGTCCGGGAAGACTTGCCACCGGCACAAAATGGGGGACGAGCGGGCCCGCTGCTCCCAGATTTGCCTCAGGCTGCCGTTAGTAAAACTCAGTCATAAACGTCTCGTCCCACCAATGAGCGGCATGGAAGCTGCTTCGCCAGTGCTCTAGCGACCTGCTCCCGCAGGGTTGTTATCGAATTCGACCTCTTTCGTTGCCCGCGCGCCTGCGCCGCCCCGGGGCTGGTATCCTTCCGGCTGCGGCGGCAGGCGGAG
>JBMFPL010000243.1:0-5780 GCA_049969115.1 Bryobacteraceae bacterium
CACAACCGTCGAGCCGCTGTTGAACAGGCCAACGGCGAACGCGCGTTCACGTTGCGGGAACCATTCGGAGACGGCCTTGACTCCCCCGGGCCAGTTGCCCGCTTGCGCCAGCCCGAGCAGGAAGCGGAACGCACCCAGATGGAGGGCGGACCGCGCCGCGGCGTGAAGCATGGCCGCGGCCGACCACCAGATCATGCACAGCGCAAAGCCGGCTCGCGTGCCCAGCCGGTCCATCAGCCGTCCGGAGGCGGTTTGCCCGATCATGTAGGCGAGCATGAAGGCCGAAACCACGCGCGCGTAGTCCGTGTTACTCATGGCAAATTCGTCGCGCAACAGGGGCGCCAGCACCGAGAGGCACTGCCGGTCCACGTAGTTGATCAGCGTGGCCGCGAACAACAGGCCGGCGATCCACCATCTCAGGCCGCGCATGCGGCCAAGTATAGTGAAAGACGATGACCGGACGTGAGCGCATCCTGGCGGCGTTTCGCGGCGAACTGCCTGACTGGATCCCTTTTGCGCCGAACATCTACTACTGGTTCTACAGCCGGCAGGCCCGCAACGCGCTGCCGCAGGAGATCGCCTGGGCGCAGCATCCCTTCGACGTGCTGCGTCATCTGGGAGCCGAGATCCTCGCCCGCTGGGACACGCAGTACGCCACGTGCGAGGTCTTTACCGCCGGCGACTACTACGAGGAATCCGCGGGCCGCACTGCCTTCGAACGGCCGGTGGTCACGGCGTTCAACATCTATCCTCCGGGCAAGAAAGAGCGGAGGCAAAGGCTCATAACCCCATACGGTACGCTGACCTGCCGCTGGGAGCTGAGCGAGGAGGCCGTCGCCGACCTGGTGGCCGAGCCGTGGTGGAAGGACTGGAGCGAGTACCGCGCGGTTCGCTTTCTCATCGAGACGCGCGAATTCGTCTTCGACGCGGAGCTTTTCCGAAGCTGGGTCAAGCGGGTTGGCGAAGACGGGCTGGTGATGGCCAGCGTCACTTACTCGCCCCTGAAGAACTTCCACTGGCTGGCCGGGCTGGAGAACGCCAGCCTGTTCCTGGCCGACCATCCGGAGGAGATGAAGGAACTGGCGCGCATCCACGAGGAGAAGGCGCTGGTGCTGATCCGGCAGATGGTCGCGCACCCCGAGGTGGAGATTCTGATCTCCAACGACAACCTCGATTCGGCCTTCCATCCCCCGCGCCTGTTCCGCGAGTACTGCCAGAGCTTCTACACGCGAGCCGCGGAGATCGCGCACCGGGCAGGAAAGGTCTTCGTGGTCCACGCATGCGGCCGTAACCGGGCCTTGCTGCCGCTGGCTGGCGCTTCGCAGATCGATTGCCTGGAAGGGCTGACCCCGCCGCCCAACGGGGACGTGGAGTTGCACGAGGCGCGATCGCTGGCGGGCTACGCCAACTTCACGGTCAATGGCGGCATGGACGCGCCGCGGCTGGAAATCCGCGAGGACGCCTCTCGTCGCCTGCACGAGTACACGCGCGAGCTGTTCGCGGCCATGAGCGACGGGCGGCACTTCATCTACGCCTCCAGTTGCAGCACCCCGAGCGGCGCACCCTGGGAGAACCTGAAGCACTTGCGCGACGCGGCACGGCAGTACGGGCGCCTGCGCTGAACTGCGCCGCGCTAGCCCTGCATCACCGCGACGGCGCGTCCCACCAGCTCGCCACGGCGCAGCCGCTCCATCATACGCGGGGTCTCGTGCAGCGGGAAAGGCTCCAGTTGCGGGCGGCCCACGCCGCGCGCAGCCAGTTCGAAGACTTGCTCGAGCTGGCGCCGGGTCCCCAGATAGTGACCCCGCACGGTGATGCCTTTCAGGATGGTTTCGAACAGCGGCAGCTCGGGACGCGCGGTGCTGAGGCCGACGAGCACCAGCGTACCGCCGCGTTTGAGCGCGCGGAAGGATTCGCGAATGGCGTCCGGTGAGGCTGTCAGCACCACGGCCGCGTCCACGCCGCCGAAGCGTTTCAGCAGCGCGCGGCCCGCATCCTCGGCGGGCAGCGTGAGCTCGGCACCCAGCTTGCGGGCCAGATGCAGCTTGGCTTCGGAGATGTCCACCGCCACCACGCGCATGCCGCGCTCGCGGGCGTATTGCACCGCCAGATGTCCCAGCCCGCCCATGCCGAACAGGGCCACGCGCTGGCCAGGCTGCAACCCCGTTTCGCACACCGCGCTCCAGGCGCTCCATCCCGCGCAGCACAGCGGCGCCGCTTCCACTGCGGCCAGGTGCTCGGGCACGCGGACCATGTATTGCACCGGCGCCACCGCGCGCTCTGCCAGCAGCCCGTGGCGGTTGAAGCCCATGTTGGATTGCCAGGGGCAGAAGCGTTCCAGGCCGTTCTGGCAATACTCGCACTTGCCGCAGGTCGAAGCCAGGAAGGTGACGCCCACGCGGTCGCCCGCACGCCAGCCCTCCACGCCCGGCCCGGTGGCTTCGATGCGGCCGATGCCTTCATGGCCCAGCACCAACGGGGCCAGAGGCAGTCTTTGCATTCCGGCCACCAGCAGGTCGGCGTGGCACAGGCCGCATGCCTCGAGGCGAATGAGGACCTCTCCTGGTGCCGGCTCGGGGATCGAGATGGTCTCCACGGTCACTGGGCCGCAGGGCGAGCGCAAAACGACGGCAGTGGTGCGCAGCATCCTTTCTGAGAGCATAGCGGATTTGACAGGGCCGCCCGCGCTCTGCTATTGCCGGGAATAGCCATGCGGACCATCTTCAGCTTGCTCGCGGCGACCGCGCTGCTCGCCGCGCAGAACACGATCCCGCTGTTCCGCCCGGGCGCCATTCGCGCACTGATTCTCTCGGGCCGGAACAATCATGACTGGCGCACCACCACGCCCGAGCTGCGCCGCATCCTGCTTGACACGAGCCGCTTCGATGTGCGCGTGATCGAAGAGCCGGCGGGCATCGGCCCGGAGACGCTGGCGGCTTACCAGGTGGTGATCCTGGACTATAACGGCCCTCGCTGGGGCGCCACCGCGGAGCGCGCGCTCGAGAACTTCGTGCGCTCGGGCGGCGGGCTTGTGCCCGTGCACGCGGCCAGTTACGCCTTCGTGGGCCTGCCCGTGCTGGGCGACAATCACGTGCGGACTTCGATCATCGAGCCGCCCTGGCCGGAATACGCGGAGATGATCGGCGGTTACTTTTCGCTGGATCCGCCCGCCACCGGCCACGGCCAGCGCCATACGTTCCGCGTGCGCGTGGTGGATCGCCAGCACCCAGTGACGCGCGGGCTGCCGGAAAGCTTCCCGGTGAACGACGAGCTTTATCACAACATGCGCATGAAGCCGCAGGCCAGGGTGCTCGCGGTGGCTTTCGACGATCCCAAGTACGGCGGCACTGGCAAGGATGAACCCATCCTGTGGACCGTGCATTACGGCAAGGGCCGCGTCTTCCATACCGTGCTGGGACACGATGTGGCGGCGATGCAGGAGGCAGGTTTCCGTGCGAGCTTCGCGCGCGGCGCTGAATGGGCAGCCAGCGGGGAGGTCGCGCCGTCGTCCGCATCCCCCGCGCCCGTGCCCGTGCGAACGCTCGTGGTCACCGGCGGCCACAGCTACGATCCCACCTTCTGCCGCGCCTTCGAAGGCGATGAGCGCATCCGCGCTGTGATCTTCCCCCACCCCAATCCTTTCCGCCGCGACCTGAGCAAGAACTGGGACGTGCTCGTGCTCTACGACTCGGTGCAGCAAGAGCATGTCGGCGAGACCGGCATGGCCAATCTTCGCGCCTTCCTGGAGAGTGGCCGTGGCCTGGTCGTGCTTCACCACGCCCTGGTGGATTTTCTGGGATGGAGGTGGTGGACCGACGAGGTGGTGGGAGGCAAGTACCTGCTCGAGCCGGAAGGCGACCGTCCCGCTTCCAGCTTTCAGCACGACGTGGGGCTCGAGGTCGAGCCGGTAGCCAAACATCCCGTGCTGAACGGCATCAGCCGCATGCACATCTGGGACGAAACTTACAAGAACATGTGGATTTCGCCCCGCAACCTCGTGCTGCTCAAAACTGATCATCCCACCAGCGACGGTCCCGTGGCGTGGATCAGCCCGTACGAGAAGTCGCGGGTGGTCGTCATCCAGTTGGGCCACGATTCCAAAGCCCAGTTACATCCCGGCTGGCAAAGGCTGGTGCGCAACGCGATCCTGTGGGCGGCGGGCCGGCTGCAATGAGGGCGCGCGGGCGGGGAGAGGTCGAGGCCTTGCGGGCCCTCACTGGAAGTAGTCCTTGACCTTTTCGAAAACGCTCTTCGGCTTGGGCTGGTTTTCCGTGGGGAGCGTTTCGCGCAATTGCTCGAAGAGCTTGCGTTGCTCGCGCGTCAGCCGGGTGGGTACTTTCACTTCTAGGTGCACGTAGAGGTCGCCGCGCCCGTGCCCGTTCAGTCTCGGCACGCCGCGGTGACGCAGGCGAAAGGTGGCGCCGTTCTGGGTGCCCTCGGGGATGTGGATAGTCTCGGTCCCCTCCAGCGTGGGGACTTCGATGTCAGCGCCCAGCGCGGCTTGCGCGACGTTGATGGGAATGGTGCAGTGCAGATCGTCGTTCTGCCGCTCGAAGAACGGGTGCTCCCGCACGGTGACCACCACATAGAGGTCGCCCGGAGGTCCCCCATTGGCGCCCGGCTGCCCTTCGCCCGCCAGCCGCAAGTGGGTGCCCGTGTCCACGCCCGGCGGGATGTTGACCTTGAGTTTGCGATCGCTGCGGATCCATCCCTGTCCGCGGCAGAGACTGCACGCCTTGCGCGCCACCTGGCCGGTCCCGTTGCAGTGAGTGCAGGTGCGGCGGATGGTAAGAAAGCCTTGCTGGTAGATGACCTCACCACGGCCGCGGCAGCTCGGGCAGGTGGAGATATCCTGGGGCTCGGCTCCGCGTCCCTGGCAGCGGTAGCAGGTTTCTTGCCGCGGCACCTGGATTTCCGCAGTCATGCCGCGCATGGCGTCCTCGAAGCTGATTTCCAGCTCGTAACGGACGTCCTCGCCGCGCCGCGAGCGCGCGCGCCGTTGCCGCGACGAAGTACCGAAAAGATCGCCGAAGCCGAACAGGTCGCCTAGAATATCCGTGAAGTCGGCGAACACGCTGGGATCGAAACTGGGTGCAGGAGCGCCGGACAGGCCCTCGTGGCCGTAACGGTCGTAGAGGGCCCGCTTCTGCGGATCGCTCAGAACGCTATAAGCTTCGGCGGCTTCCTTGAACTTTTCTTCGGCTTCCTTGTCGCCGGGGTTGCGGTCGGGGTGGTAGCGAAGCGCGGCCCTGCGGTAGGCGGCCTTGAGCTCTTCCTGGGTGGCGTTGCGGTCTACACCCAGGATTTCGTAATAATCACGCTTGGCTTCGGCCATCGGAGTCGGGTTTGACGGCGACCTTCACCATCGCGGGCCGCAGCAACCTTCCCCTAAAATTGTAGCCGCGCCGGTACTCCTCGATGACCGTGTGGTCCTCGAATTCTTCGCTCGGCGTGGCCTCAACGGCCTCGTGCTGGTGGGGATCGAATTTCTCTCCCCGGCTCGTGATCGGCTCCAGGCCGATTTTCTTGAGCGTTTCCATCAGGCGCTGGTAAATGAGCTCGATGCCCCGCGCATATTCGCGGTCCGTGGTTTCCGCCTTGAGCGCGCGCTCGAAGTCGTCCAGGATGGGCAGCAGTTCGCGCACGGCGTCCATGGCCGCAAGCTCGAGCAGCTCGCGCCGTTCGCGTTCCACGCGCTTGCGGTAATTTTCGAATTCGGCGCTGCGCCGCAGCAGCAGGTCGTAATACTCGTCGCGCTCTCGGGCCAGGCGATCCCGTTC
>JBMFPL010000244.1:0-5776 GCA_049969115.1 Bryobacteraceae bacterium
AGGCGGCCACCGCACGCTGGCTGTCCTGCCGCAGCGCCCGCAAGTCCGGCCGGCTTTCCAACGCGCTGCGCCGCAGTTCTTCCAGCGATGGCGCATCGCCGGCTCGTGGCAGCTCCCCCGCCGCCTCCAGATCGGGCACCACCTGCCTCCTGCCCATCAACTGCTGGAGCTTGATTGTGGCGCTGCGCCTGGCGATCTCGGCGCGCCGGACCACGTTGCTCTGCTCCAAGGCCGCCAAGCGCGAGCGGATCAGCTCCACCTCGGCCACGTCTCCAGCCCGCAAGCGCGCCGCGTTGATCTCGACAATGCGGTTCAGCATTTCCAGATTCTGGCGCGCCAGCGCAAGGTTCTCCTGGGCCAGCACGGCGTCCACGAAGGCGTTCTGCACGTCCAGCCGCAGCGAGCGCACCGCATTCAGGAATTCCAGCTCGGCCACGCCTCGCTCGCCCTGCGCCACTTCGATGCGCCACTGCCGCTTTCCTCCTCGCTCGTGTATGTAATCCGTGCGCAGGTTGAACTCGGAGGGGCCCGCGGCATTGATTTCGTTGAAGCCGGTGCCGAGCAGGTCCAGGTGATCGCCGCCCGCGCTCAGCACCGGGTTGGGGCGTAGCCGCGCCGTGATCAGCCGCGCTTCCGCGATAGCAATGTTGACCCGTTCCGCCAGCAGGCTGAGGTTTTTCTCCAGCGCCTCGGCCAGCGCCTGCTCGAGCGTGATCTTTTCAGTCGCATAGCCGGTCTGGCATGCCAGCGCGCACCACACCATCGCCATGCGCCAAGCCTTTGTCTTCGACATGCCGCCTCCTCCCGGCCTTTGCCCGCGCTCGCACAGCGCCCTTTAGGCCGGTTTTATGCCCGCTCGAAAAAAACCGGAGCCGGGCTTTCAGGCGGGAGGAGCCCGGCCGAAATGGGCTCTAGTCAGCGGGGGCGGGCATGGAAGCACAGGCTCGCAAGCAGCCAGCCAGATTGCTTCCATGACCGGCGCTAGCTCGATGTGGGATTGGGCCTCCAGAGTAAGGCTGCTTTCCAGCGGGGAGAAAATGCAGGCTTGCCGCGCCGCGGGATTGTGTCGGTGCCACGGGCTGTAAAGCAGCCCCGCGAGCACGAGCAGGATGAGAATCAGCATGGCTGCCGTGGCGCTGCGCATGCGCACGCCCTCACCCGTCGATCGGCCCGCAGGTCTCATGCTTGCGGCCTGCCGTGAGTAAATGATAATAGACCATCCGGTCCTGAACAAGCAACCGGCTCCGCGGCAGGCGGCTTCTAGGGCTTGGGCCCGCCCAGCGAGCGACGCACGCGCGCGCCGTACTCGGCGGCTTTCTCCAGGATCCGCGGGGCATCCAGAGTCAGCGCGCGGCCTTCGCGAACCAGCCACCTGCCGTGGACCATCACGTCGGTCACGTCGCACGCCTTCAGCGAATAGACCATCTGCGAGTAAACGTCGTAGAGCGGGACGGCGTTAGCGCCGTCCAGCCGCACCGCGATCAGATCGGCGTACTTGCCCGGCTCGAGCGATCCCGTGCGGTCCTCCAGGCCCAGGGCGCGCGCCCCGAGAATGGTCGCCATCTCCACTGCCTGGCGAGCGGGCAGGGCTTGCGGATCCCCCGTGGTCACCTTCTGGAGCTTGGCGGCCAGGTCCATTTCTTCGAACAGGTTGAAGTCGTTGTTGCTGCCTGCCGGCCCGTCGGTTCCGAGCGCCACCACCAGTCCCAGCGCGAGCATGCGCGTCACTGGCGCCACGCCGCTGGCCAGTTTGGTGTTGCTGGAAGGACAATGGGCGATGCCCACGCCGCGCTGCCGGAGAATTTCCATGTCGGCCTCGTCCACCCATACTGCGTGGGCAACCAGCGTGCGGCCCTCGAACACTCCCCAGTGATCGAGCAGTTTGACCGGGCTCGAACCGTAGCGCTTCAGCGCATCGTCATGGCCCTCGCGCGTTTCCGCCAGATGCGTCATCACAGGCACGCCATAACGGTTGGCCAGCGCCCGCGCAGCGCGATAAGCAGTCTCCGGCGTGGTTTCGGGCGAGTGGGGCGCCGGGGCAGGCGTGATGAGAGGATCGTCGCGGTAGCGGCGGATGAAGCTCTCGGTGAACTGGAGCGCCGCCTCAGGCGTCTTGAAATCCGGCGCCGGAAAGCCAATGATGGTCTCGCCCAGCACCGCGCGCAAGCCGGCTTCCCGCGTGGCCTCCGCGATCACGTCCTCGAAGTAGTACATTTCAGCGAACGTGGTTGTTCCCCCCAGCATCATTTCCAGGCAAGCCAGGCGCGTGCCCCAGCGCACGAACTCGGCGTCCACGTTGCGCGCCTCGGCTGGGAAGATGTAGTCCTCCAGCCATTCGCGCAGCCGGCGATCATCGGCCAGCCCGCGCATCAGCGACATAGGCGCGTGTGTGTGGGCGTTGATCAGGCCCGGCGCCAACAGCGAGCGCGGCCGCCGCACGTGCCTGCCGCGGTAGCGCGATTCGATCTCGGCGCGCTTTCCCACCGCCACGATCCGCGAGCCGCGAACCGCCACCGCGCCGTCTTCCAGCACCCGCCGCCCGGCGTCCATGGTCAGGACCCAGCGCGCGGAAACGATCCAGTCAACCAGCCCGGCGCCGTGCAGCGGCGTCCCCGGCAGGCCCAGAATGCCCAGCAGGCTAACGACCCAGATACGATGCATCGAATGGCCTCGGCAGCAGTTGGCTCAGCCGCAGCGTTTCCCGGCCCCCTTGCGTGTCGGCCAGCACGATCTCCAGATCGCCTGCGTATTCCCACAGCAACTGGCGGCACGCGCCGCAGGGCGGCGTGAGCGTATTCGCCGCGGTGACCACGGCCAGGCGCCGGAACCGCCGCGCGCCCTCGGAAAGCGCTTTCAGCAGCGCTACGCGCTCCGCGCACACGGTCAGCCCGTAGGTGGCGTTCTCGATATTGCAGCCCGTCCATACGCGGCCCTCCGCATCCTCCAGCGCAGCGCCTACCCGGAAGCCGGAATAGAGCGCGCAGGCGTGCTGTCGTGCGCGCGCTGCCGCCTCGATCAACCGGTCCATCTCAGCTTCCCGCAAGGCCCTCGGCCGCCGCCAGTCGCGGCAACAGCGCTTCCAGCAGCCTCGTCAGGTTTTCGCGCACCATTTCGCCCGTTTCCAGCACTTCGCGGTGCGAGAGCGGCCCCGGTGCCAGCCCCGCTGCCATGTTGGTGACGCAGGAAATAGCGAGCACGGCGATGCCCATGTGCCGGGCGGCGATGACTTCGGGCACGGTGGACATGCCCACTAGATCCGCCCCGATGGTGCGAAGGAAACGAATTTCGGCGGGCGTTTCGTAACTGGGGCCCAGCATGGCCGCGTACACTCCTTCGGCTAGGGCAATCCCCAGTTCCGACGCCGTTTCGCGCGCCACGCGCCGCAACCGCTCCGGGTACGCCTCGGTCATGTCCGGGAAGCGCGGTCCCAGGCTGTCGTCGTTCGGCCCCACCAGCGGATTGGCGCCTTGCAGGTTGATGTGATCGGAGATCAACACCAGCAGGCCCCGACGAAATGCGGGGTTGATGCCGCCCGCGGCGTTGGTCAGCACCAGCAGCTTCGCGCCCAGTCGCCCCAGCACGCGCACGCCGAAGACCACCTGATCCGGCCGGTAGCCTTCGTACAGGTGCGCGCGGCCGGCCATCACCGCCACTTCCAGATCTCGCAGCCGTCCCAGAATCAGGCGGCCCGCGTGACCCTCGGCGGTCGCAACCGGCCAGTGCGGGATCTCGGCATACCGGATCTCGCAGCGTTCCACCAGCCGCTCGGCGAATCCCCCCAGCCCGCTGCCCAAGACCACGCCCACGTGCGGGCGCGCGTTCGAGCGCTGGCGCAGGAAGGCTACCGCTTCGTCCAGTTTCTTCATAGCAGCATTCCCGCGATGGCGGCGGACATAAAGTTGGCCATGGTTCCCGCGGCCACGGCTCTCAGGCCCAGGCGCGCCAGATCCGACTTGCGGTTGGGCGCCAGCGCCCCGATGCCGCCGATCTGGATGGCGATGGAGCTGAAATTGGCGAAGCCGCACAGCGCGTAGGTGGCGATCACGAACGAGCGCGGCTCCAGTTGACCGCGAATCGGTCCCAATTGCATGAACGCCACGAACTCGTTGAGCACCAGCCGCGTGCCCAGCAGGTTGCCGATCGCCTGGGCGTCCCGCCAGCTCACCCCCAACAGCCAGGCCACCGGCGCGAACAGCACGCCGAACAGCTTTTCCAGCGAGTCCGGGAACCACCCCAGACCGGGTAGACCGTGCACCCAGCCCAGAATCCCGTTGGCCATCGCGATCAGCGCCAGGAAAGCGATCAGCATCCCTGCGATGTTGAGCGCGAGCTGGAGGCCCTCGCCCGCGCCCCGCGCCGCCGCGTCAATGAGGTTGACCCCGGGCTTCTCCACCCGGATCTGGACCCGTCCCCCGGTCTCCGGCTGCTCGGTTTCCGGGATCAGCATCTTCGCCAGCATGATGGTCGCGGGCGCGGTCATGATCACCGCCGTCAGCAGGTGCTTGATGTCCACGCCCGCGATCTTCACATAAGCAGCCATCACCGCGCCGGAAACGTGCGCCATCCCGCTCACCATCACCGTGAATAGCTCGGACTGCGTCAGGCGCGGCAGGAACGGACGAATGGTCAGCGGCGCTTCCGTCTGCCCCATGAAAATGCTGGCCGCCACGTTAGTGGATTCGGCCCCGCTGGCGCCCATCACCCGTTGCATCACTATCGCCATGCCGCGGATGATGAGCTGCATCACGCCCAGATAGTAAAGGATCGCGAAAAAGGAAGCGATGAACACGACGATGGGCAGCACCTGGAAGGCGAAAACCACGCCCATCGGCCCGCCCTTGTCACCCAGCGGCCCGAAGACGAAGCGGCTGCCCGTCTCGGCGTAGGCGAGCAGAGCGTTCACGCCCGCGCTGGCCGCTTCGAACAGCTTCCCGAACGGCGTCTTCAGCACCAGGAACGCGAACAGGAACTGCAACCCGAGGCCCCAAGCCACCAGTCGCAGGCGGATGGCGCGGCGCCGGCGCGAAAACAGGCAGGCGGTGGCCAGGATGGCGACCAGCCCCAGAACGCCGGTGAAGCGGCCCATGCTAGCTGACGACTTCCAGGATCAGGTCGTACTCTTCCGGCGGCTGGCTGGAGATGCGGAAAGCGTCCTCGACCAGTTGGGCCGCTTCCTCCACGTTGTCTTCGCGCGTGTAATAGAGTCGGCAGAGCACGGAGTCCATTTCCACGCGGTGGCCGGGCTTGACCTCGAGAATCACGCCCACGGCCGGGTCGATCTGATCCTCCTTGCGGTCGCGCCCCGCCCCGATCATCATGGCCGCGCGGCCGATGTCCTCGGCGTCAATGGAGCTGACGAAGCCGCTGCGCGGCGAAGTCACCTCGCGCATACCGGTGGCGTTGGGCAGCAGTTCGAAGCGGTCGAGCACCATCGGGTTGCCGCCCTGGGCCTGGATGACCTCCTTGAGCTTGCGATAGCCGGAGCCGTCCACCAGCTTGCGCTGCGCGATCTCGCGCGCTTCCTCCAGGCTGGCTGCCGCCTTGCCCAGGTGAATCATGCGCGCGGCCAGCTCGAGCGAGAGCCGGGTCAGATCCACCGGCCCCGCGTTTTGTAAGGTCTGGGAGACCTCCATCACTTCCAGCGCGTTGCCCACGGCGAACCCCAGCGGCTGGTTCATGTCGGTGATCAGCGCCTGCACCTTGACCCCCATGCGGCGGCCGATGCCCACCATCAACTGCGCCAGCCGCCGGGCGTCTACCTGGCGTTTCATGAAGG
>JBMFPL010000245.1:0-5707 GCA_049969115.1 Bryobacteraceae bacterium
GTGCTCACCAGCCGCGATCTTTGCCCGCACAACCGGCACTGGCCATCACCCTCGCTCCTGCGGCCCGCGAACCGCGCAGGCATCGGCCGGTATTATACTCGGCTGTCGAGGGTGACCCGCACCATGGACACGACGCGGCTGCGGCTGCCTGCCGACGGCTCGCCTTTCATCCGAGCCGCGCTGTTGCAGGAACCGGTGGGAAACCGCGTGCGATGCCTGACCTGCGAGCGCCGCTGCCTGCTGGTGGAGGGTGGCCTGGGCTGGTGCCGCACGCGACAGAACCGTGGCGGCAAACTGTTCACTCTCAGCTTCGGCGCGGTTTCCTCGCTGGCCGCCAACCCCGTCGAAAAGAAGCCCTTCTATCATTTCTTCCCCGGCACGTTCTGCCTGACGGCCGGCAGCTGGTCGTGCAACTTCGGCTGTCCCTGGTGCCAGAACTGGGAGATCAGCAAGCGACCACCCCCACCCGAGGGCGAGTACCTCTCGCCGGAGCGCTTCGTGGCGATGGTGGCCGAGCAAGATTGCCAGGGAACCTCGATCTCCTTCAACGAACCCACGCTGTCGCTGGAGTGGTCGCTCGAAGTGTTCCGGCTGGCCCGGCGGCGCGGCTACTACAACACCTTCGTCACCAACGGCTACATGACCGAGGCGGCGCTGGATTTGCTGGCGGAAGCGGGCCTGGACGCCATGAACGTGGACATCAAAGGCGGGCCCGAAGCTGTGCGCAAGTACTGCAAGGCGGTGGAGGCCGACCGGATCTGGGCCAACTGCCGCGTCGCGCGTCATTTGGGAATCCACGTCGAACTGACCACGCTGGTGATCCCGGGCGTGAACGACGACGAGGAAACGCTGGCGGGCATCGCCCAGCGCATCGTGTCCGAGCTGGGCCGTGATACGCCCTGGCACGTCAACGCCTACTATCCCGCCTGGCGGTTCCACGCGCCTCCCACACCACGCAGCACGCTGGAGCGCGCATGGCGATTGGGCAAAGAAGCAGGCTTGCACTACGTGTACATCGGCAATCTGTCCGGCCACGTTGCCCAGAACACTTACTGCCCTGGCTGCGGCGCGGCGCTCATCCTGCGCTCGGGCATGGCTACCCTGCGCAACGACGTGCGCGAGAGCCGCTGCCCGTGGTGCCGGCGGTGGATCGCGGGAGTGTGGCAGGCTGAAGAGAAGGAACAGGGAGCAGGAGCAACATGGAGTTCTTCGAACTGATCCGCCAACGGCGTTCGGTCCGCGCCTACAAGCAGGCGCCCGTCGAGCCGGAGAAACTGGAAAAGATTCTGACCGCGGCCAACCTCGCGCCTTCCGCGGGCAACCTGCAAGCGTACGAGATCTACCTGGTGCGCGATGGCAAGGTGCGGCAGGCGCTGGCGCGAGCGGCGCTCGATCAATGGTTCATCAGCGAAGCGCCCGTGGCCCTGGTTTTCTGCGCACATCCCGAGCGCTCGGCGATGAAGTACGGCCGGCGTGGCGCGCGCCTCTACGCCTTGCAGGACGCCACCATCGCCTGCACGTTCGCCATGCTCGCAGCGGCCGACCTGGACCTGGCCACGGTCTGGGTGGGCGCTTTCGATGACGAGGGCGTGCGGAGAGCCATCGGCGCACCCGAAGCGCACCAACCCGTCGCCATCCTCCCCATCGGCTACCCCGCCGAGCAACCCGCGGCTGCTCCACGGCGCAGGTTGGAAGATCTGGTCCACGAAATCGAGGTGAGGCCATGAGAACCCTCGCCATTGCCTTGCTTGCGGCGCTCGGTTCGCAGGCCGCCGAACCCGCCTGGAAGGCCGGGGTCGCCCGCGCTGCCATCACCCCACGCGAACCCATCTGGCTGGCCGGCTACGCGGCGCGAACCAAGCCGTCCGAGGGCGTGCTCACGGACATCTGGGCCAAGGCCCTTGCGTTGCAGGACGGCTCAGGCGCTACCTCTGTCCTGGTCTCTGTCGAGATCCTGGGCTTCTCGCGCGAAATGTCCGCCGAAATCGCGCGACGCGCTCTCGAGCGCTACAAGTTGCCGCGCGAGCGGCTCATCCTCAGCGCGACCCACACACACAGCGCGCCCGTCACGGCCAGTCTTTTGCAGCCGGCCTACCCGCTGGACGACGCGCAGCGGGAGACCATCCGCTGCTACACGTCATGGCTGCTGGACCAAGTGACGGACGTGATCGGCCGCGCTATCGCCGATCTGGCGCCAGCCCGCCTGGAGTTCGAGCAGGGGCTGGCAGGCTTCGCCGTGAACCGTCGCCGCGTCGGCGCACGCGCGCGTCCTGGACCGGTGGACCACGACGTACCCGTGCTCGCCGTGCGCGCGCCGGATGGCAAGCTGCGCGCCGTCCTGTTCGGCTACGCCTGCCATCCCACCGTGCTGGCCGACTACGTCATTAACGGCGACTACGCCGGCTTCGCCCAGCAGGCGCTGGAGAGCGAATACCCCGGGGCCACGGCCATTTTCGTGCTGAATACGGCGGCTGACGCCAATCCCCTACCCCGCCGCTCCGTCGAGCTGGCGCGCATCTACGGCCGGATCCTGGCCGCTGCCGTGCGTGAGGTGCTCAACGGCAAAATGAAGCCGGTGGAAGGACCACTGCGCGCCGCCCTGGAGTATGTGGACCTGCCTTTCCAGGACCCGCCTTCCCGCGAACAGCTCACCGCCGCCCTCCAAGACAGGGACGCGATGCACCGGCGGTGGGCCCGCTTGATGCTCGAGACCCTGGATCGCGAAGGCCGCCTGCCCGCCAGTTATCCCTGCCCGGTCCAGGTCTGGCAGTTCCGCCCTTCGCTGACCATCATCGTGCTGGCGGGCGAGGTGGTGGTGGATTACGCGCTGCGTTTCAAGAGCCAGTTCGGCTGGGACGACACGTGGGTGGTGGGCTACTCCAACGACGTCTTCGCCTACATTCCTTCGCTGCGCGTACTGCGCGAAGGAGGCTACGAAGGCGGTGGGGCCATGATCGCCTACGGCCAGCCGGCGCCCTTCCGCGAGTCGGTGGAAGAGATCATCGCCGCCAAGGTTCAGGAACTCGTGTCGCGGCTGCGTGCGGCGCGATGAAGTCCGTGAGGCCCGCCCGCCGCCGCTCCACAGGTTATATTGTGGGGTTCCTCTATGTGGCGCGAACTGTTCTCCTGCACGCTGCTTCTGCTGGCGGCACGAAGCGTAGCCAGCGCGACCAAACCGCGCAAGCCCAAAGGCGGCTGGCGCCTGCTGACCCTCGACCCGGGCCACTTCCACGCCGCCCTCATTCACAAGCAGGCGTACCCCCAGATTTCGCCCAGGGTCTTCGTCTACGCCCCGCTGGGACCTGACTTGCTGGCGCACCTGGCGCGCATCCACCAGTTCAACTCGCGGCCCGACAATCCCACCGCCTGGGAACTGGAGATCTACGCCGCGCCCGATTTCTTCGAGCGCATGCTGGCCGATCGCCGGGGGCACATCGTCGTCCTTTCCGGCCGCAACCGCGGCAAGATCCGCCGCATCCAGGCCTGCCTGGAAGCCGGCCTGCACGTTCTGGCCGACAAGCCCTGGATTCTCGACAGCGGCGAACTGCCCCAGCTGGAAAAGGCGTTCCGCACAGCACAACGACGTCGCGTGCTCGCCTTCGACATCATGACCGAGCGCTTCGAAGTGACCAACATGCTCCAGCGCGAGCTGGTGCAGGACCGCGAAATCTTCGGCACCATCGAGCCGGGTTCGGAGTCCTCCCCCACGGTCGTCATGGAAAGCGTGCACCACATTTGCAAGACCGTAGCCGGCGCGCCCCTCCTTCGCCCCGCCTCCTTCTTCGACATTGAAGAACAGGGCGAAGGGTTGACCGACGTGGGCACGCACCTGGTGGATCTGGTGCAATGGATCCTTTTCCCTGACCAGGCGCTCGACTGGCGCAAGGATGTGGCCGTGCTCGGCGGCAAGCGCTGGCCCGAAGTCCTCACTCGCGAGCAGTTCTCCCGTGTCACCGCCGTGGCCGACTTCCCTGAAAAGCTGCGCCCGTGGATAAAAGACGGCAGCCTAGAGTACTACTGCAACAACCAGGTCAACTACCGGCTCAGGGGCGTGCACGTACGGCTCGACGTGCTCTGGCGCTACGAAGCGCCGCCCGGCGCGGGCGACACCCACTACGCCGTGTTCCGCGGCACGCGGTCGCGCGTCGAGATCCGCCAGGGTAAGGCGGAAAACTACCGGCCCGAACTTTACCTGATCCCTAACCGGCCCGAGGATGGCGAGGCGGTCCGCGCCGCGCTAGCGCGGCGCATCGAACAGTTGCGGCCTCGCTACCCGGGTATCGGACTGGCCGAGCGCGACGGGCAGCTCTGGGTCACGATTCCCGATGCGCTGCGCGTCGGCCACGAAGCGCACTTCGGGCAGGTGGTCGAACAGTTCCTCCACTACCTGGCCGATCCCGCGCGCCTGCCTGCCTGGGAAGCATTCAACATGCTCGTCAAGTACGCGATCACAACCCAGGGAGTGGCTCTGGCGCGGAAGTCTCCAGCAGGGCGAACGCAATGAGCGTTTCCCCTTCCCCTAGCTCTTCGAGCAGCGCATCCTCGAGCCCCTCGGGATCCACTGCCACGCGGCAGGCCTCGATCTGCTCAGGCGTCGCGCCGTGAAAGCAAAGCCCGCAGGGCGGCAAATCCTCCTGGCCGATCCGCACCGGCAGGCCGTAAGTGCGGCAGGAGAGGGGACGCGCGTCGTAAAGCTCGCACAGGCCTGTCGCGGGATCGAGCAACGGGCAAGGCAGCGACGCGTGCCGCTCGAAGAAGGCGTCCTCGGCCTTCTGGTCGCCCGCGAACAGCCCACTGGCGCGGTCGCCCGGGAAATCCTCCTCTATCGCTCGCACCGCCTCGCGAGCGCGCTCGCGGATGCGGGCCGCGTGCGCCGGATCCGCCGCCTCCAGTTCTCGGAGCGCCCGGCGCAAACGCAGGGCATCGAGCATGGTGATCGGGAACGGACCGATGCAGCACTCCACGCAGCCTGGTCGGCACGCCAGAAACGCTCCCGCCCGCTCGGCGCCGCGCCCCAGCGCCCGCTCCAGGTTCTCGATCAATTCCCGGTCGCGGCTCTCGATCCCTTGCCGGTCGCGCTCGCCCCAGCCCGACATCCCTTGCCCTCCAGCCTAACAGAATCCGCCGCGCGGGGCCTTGTATCCTGAGAGGGAGAGATGGGGCTTCACTACGACGAGATTCTGCCCGAGCTGCTGGTGGGCTGTTGCCCGGACACCTTCGACGAAGTGCTCGAGATCAAACAGGCGGGCGCCACCGCCCTGTTGAGCCTTCAAACCGACGAGGATCTGACCGAGCGCGGCTCGAGCTGGGACCAGATCCAGCAGTGGTGCGAAGCTGCGGGACTTCATGCCGCGCGCGAGCCGGTCCGCGATTTCGACCCCGAAAACCTCGCCGAGCGCCTGCCCGATTGCGCGCGCGCCCTGGACGCGCTGGTCGCGGCCGGACACAAAGTTTACCTCCACTGCACCGCCGGCGTGAACCGCTCCCCGAGCGTGGCCATCGCCTGGCTGGTCTGGAAACGCGGCATGAGCTTGCGGGAGGCGTACGCCCTGGTCAAGCAACGGCGTTATTGCGAGCCTGGCCTGGCGGCTATCCAAGTCGCGCTGCGCAGGCAACCCGTGCTGTGAACCAGCCGGCTCACCGCCTGCCCAGATCGCGAAGGAAAATATCCTTGAACTTCATGTTCCCCTCGCCCCCCGAGTGCAAC
>JBMFPL010000246.1:0-5663 GCA_049969115.1 Bryobacteraceae bacterium
AAGATCGCCGGTCCTAACTGCACCGCCTGCACTTCAACCTCTGCCTCCGGCGCCAGCCGGAGCAAAGCGTCGAGCAGCACGGTTTCCTTGGCGAAAGTCCACTCGGTGTCCCCTGCCTGCTTGGGATCCTGCTGCACGATCCGGTAGGCGCGGGCAACTTTCTCGGGCGCGGGCTTGCGGCGCGCAATTTTCCAGGTTCTGCGCCGGAATGCGACTGGCATCAACGGTCCAGGGTAACTGCTGAGCAGGACCTTGATCGCTTCCGCCCCTACGCGGCCCCCAACCAGCCTGGCCCATTGCTCGCCGGAAGGACGCGCGTAGGGACTCAGGTTATCCACTTGGGTAACATCGCCGCAGGGAGCGGGAAAGAAAAGCACGATTGCCTGCTGGCCCATTGCTCCCCGGAGGGTCTGCTCGAGGTAATAGATCCAGTTAGCCGAGATGCCTCCAGGGTTGGTCGTGGCGTGGCAGGCGTAGTTGACGATGCAGCCCAGCAGGCGCCCCGATTGGTCCCAGGCGCCGAGCACGCCCACCTGAGGATCCACTGGCCCGGCGTAGGCGATGATCTCGGGATTCCCCTGGCCGGGATGGCTCCAAGTTTGCCCGTTTTTCATGCGCAGGCGGCGGTTGAAAGCGACCTGCGATTCGTAGCCGAAGCCGGCCGCTGCCCGCGAAGCGGTCATGTTCTTGCGCGCCTGGCCGACAGCGGCCACCACCTGCTCGAGCACCCGTTCCACGTAGCGTGGGTTGTCCACGGTGGAGTGCTCGTATGCCAGTTTCTGCACCAGTGGTGGCGCTTGATCGTAATCGCCGCGGCGGATCATGCCGATGGGGCCGGAGGAGTGGGAGTGGGTGGCGCCGATCAAAACGGCTTCGGCGGGTAGGGCGAAAGCGGCGCTGATGCGCCGGCGGGCCTCTTCCACGAGGTAACGCGGCGCCGTCAAAGCGTCCATACTGACCAGCGCCACTTGCCGCGCGCCATCGGCGAACAAGGCCACCCGCACCTTGCAGGGGTCATGGAAACTCTTGTGATAGGACTTGCCGTAGCCGCCAGGTTGCTCCATGCCGATCTCGGGCGTGATGTCGGCTTCCGCGAACCCCGCCCGGAAAACAGCGGGCTGGTCTGGCTGCTGGCCAGATGCGGCCGTCCGGGCGCCGGCGGCCAGGGGAGACAACAGGAATTCCCGGCGCTTCATGCCCACACGCTAACACACCGCGCCCGCGCTCAGCGAGGCTCGGGAGCCCTGGCCGCCGGAGCTGCGGGCGCCAGCGTTTCCACCCGCCTCTTCAGCTCGCTGATCCGCATCCCGGTCACGATCACCGCGACGGAGCCGGCCAGCAGCAAGGGGCCGGTGATCACGATCCAGGCCAGCAGCGAGAAACCGGCGGCGGTGGTGGGGTCCACGCCAAACAGGCCCAGCGCCTGCTTGGTCATCAGTTGCAGAACCCCGACGTTGCCGGGAGCCTGGGGCACCACCGTGCCCAGCCGCTGCATGAGCACGATGACCAGCGAAGCCCACAGCGAGAGCTCCAGGCCGTAGGCCTTCAGCAGCAGGTAAATCGGCGCCGCCTGCAACAACAAATACGGGAGGCTTACCAGGAAGCACAAGTAAAACTGGCGGGAGCGCGCCATGAGCCGGAGATCGGCGAGCAGCACGCCCAGCCAGCCCGCCGGCCCGCGGCCGTTGTTCTGCCGCCGCACGCCGATCACCACCAGCGCGGCCGCGCCCGCCAGCAGCACCACCAGCAGCGCGCGCGCCATGCCCGTGATGTAGCCGGGCAAGCGGATAAAGAACGTGGCCACGAATGTGGCCGCGAACAGCCAGATGCCGTCGAAGAAACGCTCGATGACCACCGAAGAAAGCACCACGCTGAAGGGCAGGCGGCTCCAGCGCGCTTGCAAGTAAGCCCGTAACAGCTCGCCTGGGCGCATGGGCAGGATCTCGTTGACGAACAGGCCTACATAGATGGCGCGGATGGAACGCCACAACGGGATGCGGGCGATGGGAGCGAGCAGAAGGTTCCACCGCCAGGATTGCCAGCCGTAGACGAACAAGTCCGCCAGCGCGGCCAGCGGCACCCATCCCCACGAAGTCGCGGCCACATCTCTGACGGCCGCGCTCAGGTCCACGCCATGAAAAGTCCAGTACAGCGCCCCGGCCGAGATCACGCAACCCACAACGGGGAGGAACCACGGGGGAAGCTTCCGGCCGGTCTTCCCGGGTCCGAACAGCATCGAAATATTAGAACCATCATAGAACGCCGCCCGGCCGGGCCGCTGGGCCGCCCGCCAGGCGTGCTCGGCAGGTCGTCCGCGTGCTATGCTTGGACGAAAGCCACTGGGAGGCTGTATGGGGAGCTTGGAGCAGGTTTCTACAGGTCTTTACTATCCTTCGCCAGAGTTCGCCAGCAAGGCGCACGTGCGTAGCATGGAAGAATACCGTACCCTTTACGCGCAGGCGCGGGATCAGTCCGAGGAGTTCTGGGCCGCGGTCGCCGAGCGCGAACTGTTCTGGTTCGACAAGTGGCGGCACGTGTTCGAGTGGAACCCGCCCTTCGCTCGCTGGTTCGTGGGCGCCACGAGCAACGCCTGTTACAACTGCGTGGACCGGCACCTGGGCGGGGCGCGCCGCAACAAGGCCGCCATCATCTGGGAAGGCGAACCGGGTGACCAGCGCATCCTCACTTACAACGAGCTGCACAGGCTGGTCTGCCGTTTCGCCAACGTCCTCAAAGGGCTGGGCCTGACGCGCGAGGACCGGGTGGTCATCTACATGGGAATGGTGCCCGAGCTTCCGGTGGCCATGCTCGCCTGCGCCCGCTTGGGCGTCGTGCACAGCGTCGTGTTTGCCGGTTTTTCCGCCGAGGCGCTCAAGGGGCGCATCCAGGACCTGGGCGCCACGCTGGTCGTCACCGCCGACGGCGGCTGGCGCCGGGGCAAGGAAGTGCGGCTGAAAGATGCTGCGGACGAGGCCCTGCGCGAGTGCCCCACCGTCCGCCAGGTCGTCGTCCTGCGGCGCACCGGCGCCGAAGTGAATATGGCGCCGGGACGCGACTCGTGGTGGCATGAACTGGACGCGGGCGCAGGCGAGGATTGTCCGGCCGAGCCGGTGGATTCGGAAAACCCCCTCTTTGTGCTTTACACCTCCGGGACCACGGGCAAACCCAAGGGTATCCTTCACACCACCGGCGGCTATCTGGTCCAGACCACAGCGACCATGAAGTGGGTCTTCGATCTGCGCGAAGACGATACTTACTGGTGCACGGCGGATATCGGCTGGATTACCGGTCACAGTTATGTAGTCTATGGCCCGCTTTCGGCCGGCGCCACGGTGGTGATCTACGAAGGTGCGCCTGACTACCCGCAGTGGGATCGCTGGTGGCGCATCGTGGAAAAGTACCGGGTCAGCATCTTCTATACCTCGCCCACCGCCATCCGCGCCATGATCCGGCAGGGCGATCACTGGCCTCTCGCGCATGATCTTACCAGCCTGCGCCTGCTGGGTTCGGTAGGCGAACCCATCAACCCGGCGGCGTGGCAGTGGTACTACCGGGTGATCGGCAAAGAACGCTGTCCCATCGTGGACACCTGGTGGCAGACGGAAACCGGCGCCATTCTAATTTCGCCCATGCCCGGCGCAACGCCGCTCAAGCCTGGTTCGGCTACGCTGCCCCTGCCCGGCGTGGAGCCTGCTGTCGTGGACATGGAGGGGCGCGAGCTGGAGCCGGGGCAGGAAGGCTTCCTGGTGATCCGCCGCCCCTGGCCCTCCATGCTGCGCACCCTGTGGGGCGATCCCGAACGTTACGAGTTGCAGTATTGGCGCCGATTCCCTTCCACCAGCGGCCTGTATTTCACGGGCGACGCCGCACGCGTGGATGCCGATGGTTACTACACCATCCTCGGCCGCGTGGACGACGTGATTAACGTCAGCGGCCACCGCATCAGCACCATGGAGCTGGAGTCGGCGCTGGTGCGGCATCCCGCCGTGGCCGAGGCCGCCGTGGTGGGCCGTCCTGACGAAATCACGGGCCAGGCGATCTGCGCCTTCGTGACCCTGAAGCAAGGCCACACCGACTACGAGCGCGTGGCCGCCGAACTGCGCGCCTGGGTGGCGCACGAGATCGGCGCCTTCGCGCGGCCGGCCGAAATCCGTTTCGTCGAGGCTCTGCCCAAGACTCGCAGCGGCAAGATCATGCGCCGCTTGCTGCGCGACATCGTGACCTTGGGCGCGGTCAGCGGCGACGTTAGCACGCTGGAAGACCTGGGTGTGATCCAGCGGCTGGCGGTCGCTGAGGAGGACTGAAATCCCTGGCTACAACACGCTGCGCAACACCAAGTTCACGATCACCATCAGAATCGAGGCCGCCGGCAGCACCATCAGCGCTTTCTTCAGACGCAGCGGGTCTTCGCCCGCAATGGCGCCTATGATGCGCGAGGACACGGCCAGGCCGATCCAGCCCGAAGTAATCACGATGCCCATGGCCGTGGCCGTCGCCACCGGGAAGGTGTTGCCCACGATGGCCAGCGTGGTGGGGAACACGGGCGCCATGGCCAGCCCCGCGCAGAAGGCGGCAATCCAGGAGACTTTCGGGCTCCGCGTCTGCAAGGCTAGGTAGGTGGTGATCGCCATCAGGATGGCGGCAACTAGCGTGACTGTCTCGGGCGGCACCGTGATCAGCACCGGAGCCACGGCCACACGGCCGAGCAGCAAGCCCAGCGCGAAGCCGAGCGACAGGATGTTCAACGCCGTGCTGTCCGGGATCCCCTGGGCGATCAGGTGCCGGGGCAGCCAGTTCCACATGCCCACTTCCGAGGCCACGTAAAGAAACAGCATGAAGGCCAGCAGCCACAGCGCTGGCTTGCCGACAAGGTCGCCTGCCTGGGTGAACTGGAAGCTCCGCTCGCCCGAGGGCGGCGGGATAGGAGCGCCGATGTGAATGGCCAGCGTGATCGCGCTGAGCGCGAACACGGTGTAACAGAGCCGGGTCGAGTTGCGCCCCAGCAGGTTGGCCGAGATGAAAGGCGTGGCCAGCCCGCCGAGGCCAAAGAACAGGTTCAGGAAGTTGAGCACCGTGGCGCGCCGCTCGGCGCCGATGTCACTGACCAGCGCGTTGGCGCCGGTCACGATGATGCCACCCCCAAGGCCCAGCAGCAACAGGTAGATCATGATGCTGCGGTAGCCGCGCGACTTGGGCAGCAGGAACAACGCCAGGGCGATGAGCGAAAGGCCGAGCACCAGGCCGGGCTTCTTCCCGTAATTGTCAATCAACGGCCCGACTGCGACGGAAGCGATGATCAAGCCCAGAGCTTGAGCCAGCGCGATGTTGCCGTTCTGCTCGGGCGTCAGTTGGAACCGTCGCGACAGGTCCGGCAGGATCGTGCCCAGCATGGCGGCGATCATGCCGTAGACGAAGATGGCCAGAATGGCGGCGGCAATCAGCATGGAGAGCCTCCCTAGTCCGCGCCGCGGATGCGGCCCAACGATCTTACCAAAAAGCTGGCCGGAGCGCGGGGAAGGGCCCGCTCAGCCGAACCGGTAGCGTTCGCTCTTTTCGTCCCAGTAAACCTTCTTGCCGTGGCGATAGGAAAGGGTAGCCAAATGGCCCGGCAGAGCGCCTTGCTGGCCGATTTCCGGGGGTACCAGCACCTTCTCCTTGCCCCG
>JBMFPL010000247.1:0-5662 GCA_049969115.1 Bryobacteraceae bacterium
CCACCGGCGCCCACTCCGCCCTGCCCCTTTATTTCTTCATGGAGCGCTACACCGAGTCTTATCTGCGCGAGATGCAGGCCTTCGTGGACGCCGTGCTCGACGGCAAGCCCGTGCCCGTCACCGGCGAGGACGGCCTGGCCGCCGTGCGCATCGCGCTGGCCGCGGCCCGCTCCGCCCGCGAGCGCCGGCCCGTCAGGGTGGAGGAGATTCCCGGCTGAGCGCGTCGCGCTTCGGCAGGCACCGCCATGACATCCCCGCTCCGCCTGTTCGCGCGCGGCCCGGCCCAGCCGCTGCTGGAAGACAAACAGGAAATTGACCAGCTCTACCGCCGGGCTCGCCTGTCCGTGCTGCTTTCCATTACGGTCGGCTACGGCATCGCGTACACCTGCCGGCTCGGCCTTTCCGTGGTGAAGAAACCGCTCATTGACGGAGGCGTCTTCACTGCCGAGCAACTGGGCATTATCGGTTCCGCCATCTTTTATGGCTATGCCATTGGCAAGTGCGTCAACGGCTTCCTGGCCGACCACGCCAACATCCGCATCTTCTGGCCCACCGGTGTGCTGCTCTCCGCCCTGCTCAACATCGCCATGGGCTTCTCCAGCGTCCTGTGGCTTTCGGTGCTGCTGTGGGCTCTGAACGGTTGGTTCCAGGGGTTCGGCGCGCCTTCCGGCGTGGTCGCCATGACCCAGTGGTTCAGCCACAGCGAGCGCGGCCGCATCTACGGCATCTGGAGCACGGCCCACTCGCTGGGCGAGGGCCTCACCTTCGTCGGGCTCTCCGCGCTGGTCACCTGGTTCGGCTGGCGCGGGGGATTCATCGGGCCGGGCGTGGTCTGCGTCTTCGTAGCCCTGGTGCTTTATTTCACCATGCGCGACCGGCCCGAGACCCTCGGCCTTCCTCCCGTCAACGAGTGGAAGGGCGAGCGCGGCCTCGTGGTCGAGTCCTCCCGCAGCCAGTCCACCTGGCGAGTGCAGCTTTCGATTCTGAAGCTGCCGGCAGTCTGGGTGCTAGGGCTGGCCTGCGCCACCATGACCATGACCCGTTACGGCGTCAACAGTTGGGGCATGCTCTTCTTCCAGGAAACCAAGGGTTACACCGACTTGCAGGCCGGCGCGCTGCTGGCGCTCAACCCGCTGGCCGGCATCGTCGGTTGCGTAGCTTACGGCTTCGTCTCGGACAAGCTATTCCACGCCCGGCGCCCGCCAGTCAACCTCATCTGCGGCCTGCTGGAGATCGGCTCGCTCATCGTGATCTTTACCGCGCACCACCCGCTGGTGCTCACCGCTGCCTTTCTGGCTTATGGCCTCTCGATCAACGGGCTGATCACCTCCCTGGGCGGGCTGTTCGCCGTGGACATCGTCCCCAAACGGGCCGCGGGCGCGGTCATGGGCGTGCTCGGCATCTTCGGCTACGTGGGCGCCGCCTTACAGGAACGCATCAGCGGCTACCTCATCCAGCGGGGAACTTACTTCGTGGACGGCGTGCGTCACTACGATTTCACCGCCGCCGTGTCCTTCTGGATCGGGACTTCCGTTGTCAGTCTGATCCTGGCCACTTCGCTGTGGCGCGCGCGGCCGGTCGAGTAAGTTTCCCTCCCCGTCAAAGTAACTCGAAGGTCTATGACTTACGACGTGGTTTTTATCGGGAATTACACCAAAGATACCATTGTCTCGCCCGCCGGCGTGCGCCAGGTGGACGGCGGAGGTTTCAACTACGGCGCGCACGTGGGGGCCATGATGGGCCTGAAGACCGCCGCCGTCACCCGGCTCGCCCCGGAAGATCGGCGGGTCATCGAGCGGCTGGAGAGCCTGGGCGTCGCCGTGTTCCCCGAATGGACTTCCCGCTCGACCTGCCTCGAGCTCCGCTACCCCACGGAGGATCCCGATCACAGGATCATCACCGTCTCCTCCGACGCCGGGCCCTTCATGCCCGGGCAGGTACGGGACCTCGAGGCCCGCGCCTTCGTGCTCAACGGCTCTTTCCGCGGCGAAATCCCGCTGGAGGTCATCCGCGAGCTGCGCGCCAAGGATGCCTGGCTGGCCGCCGACGCCCAGGCCTTCCTGCGCGAGGTGGGCGCTGACGGCATCTTGCAGGCCACCCCCTGGCCCGAACGCGACGCCGTGCTCCCGCTGCTCGACTTCCTGAAAGCCGATGCGGTGGAGGCTGCCGCCCTCACCGGCGAGAGCGATCCGGCGGCCGCCGCCCGCGTGATCGCTGCCTGGGGACCGCGCGAGGTCATCGTCACGCACCGCGACGGTGTGCTGGTGCTGGCCGGCGACGGCTTGCACGCCGCACCCTTCCGTCCCCGCCAGTTGCGCGGGCGTTCCGGCCGCGGCGACACCTGCGGCGCGGCCTATGTCTGCCGGCGTCTGGAGGGAGCTTCGCCCTGGAAGGCGACCCTGTGGGCTGCGGCCGTAACCAGCGTCAAGCTGGAAGCCGAAGGGCCGCTGCGCGCCAGCCGTCAGGAAATCGAACAGCGGTTGGCTGCCGACTACGAGGCCTGATCAAACCAGCAGCCCGGCGAGCTCCCCGACGGTGCGCCCCGCCGGCCAGAGCACGGCGCCCAGCGCCGCCAGTTCCTGGTCCTGCGGGGGAACCCCCTGACCGCCCACGACGCAGCGTAACCGGCCCTGGCGGCGGCGCAACAGCGCCACCAGCTCGGCCCGATGTTTCTGGTAGAGCTCGGGCAGGGTGACCGAAAGCAGCACCGCCTCAGCTCGGACCGCCTCGCAGGCTTTCTCCAGCTCCTCGAAGGGTAGCGAGGAGCCCAGGTGGATGAGGCGGCGCCCGCGGCGCGCCAGTTGGTAGCCGACCACCAACAGGCCGAACTCATGGCGTTCTTCGGGGAAACAGGCGGCCAGCAACAGGGGGCCTTCGGCGGGCGGCTGGGTGGCGTCGAGCAGGGAGCGCAGGCGCAAGGAGAACATTTCCGTGGCGAGATGTTCGCTCGCCACGCTGCACCGCCCGGCCCGCCACAACTCGCCGATCCGCCAGGCCACCGGCGCCAGCAGCCCCTGCACCACCGCTTCGGGCGACCAGCGGGCGAAGCTTTCGTCCAGCAGGCGCCGCAGGCGCTGGGAGTCCACCGCCAGCACCGCCTCCAGGATCGCCTGCCGCTGCCGCTCGAGGGCGGCTTCCCCGGGGCGCACGGCATCGGCCTGGCCGGCCGGAGCGCTGCGCAGCAGCTCGCGGCGGCAAGGTCCAGGTCGACGACGCCAACGTGATCATGGCCGACGTCGAGGCCTCCAACGGTGTCATCCACGTGATCGACAAAGTCATTCTTCCCAAGCAGTAGGGCTCGCCCCTCGGGGCGGTCGGCAGCTCCGCCGGCCGCCTTTTTTTGGCAGGGTCTCCGCTTTCACGTGCGGCTGCCAGCCGCACATTGCCCCGTGAGCCACCATGTTGGTTTGGTGCTACCATGGCAGCCGATGGCGATGCGCATCTGGCTGGCGCTGGCCGTGCTGGGCACGGCCGAGGCGGCGCCCCGTGAAACGTACCTGAAAGCCGTCCGCAACTTTCTCGACACCATGATCGAGCGCGGCACCGACCGTTACGGAGCGGTGCACTCGCCGCTGTTTGCCGCCATGCTCGATCTGGACACGCTTTCGCTGCCGGTGACCTCGTTGCCCGTGGAGGCACTGCGCTGGCGCCCCCAGATCCAGGCCATCGGCTATGGCCTCCCCGATCCGCCTGTAGGCGTGCGCCCGGGCGACCGCGCGCCCGTGGGCAACAACCTCGAACACGACATCATGCTGCTGCGAGCGCTCTACGAGTTCAGCGAGCTTACCGGTGAGGGCCGCTACGCGCAGCATGCCGACGCCTGCCTGCGCTTCTGGCTGCTGAACTGCCAGAGCCCGGCCACCGGCCTGATGTACTCGGGCGAGCACGCCAGTTGGGATTTCTACCACGAGCAGGGTTACGCGGATACCTACGAGGTCTACCGGCGCTTTCCTTTCTGGGGCAAGCTTTACGCGATGGATCCCGCGCGCGCCTTGCGCTTCGCCGACGCCCTGTGGATGGCGCAGCTCGGCGACAAGCGGGTGGGCGACTACAGCCGGCACGCGCGCATTTCGGCCTACGGTCCCGACACGGGAGCGGCCTACCCGCGGCATGCGGGTTTTTATATCTGGGCTTACGCCAATGCTTACGCGCAGACCCGGGATCCCAAATTTGTCGAACGGGTCGAGCTGCTGATTGAGAGCCGCACCAGCCTGCGGCCGCAGCCCTACAGCCTGCTCATCGAGCCGGGCGCCTGGCGGCCGGAGCGTTCCTCGGATCCCACGCTGCGCGCGCTGCTGTGGGAGGCGGCCGCTCTGGTCCCTTCGCGCACCGAGGCCTGGCGACGGCTGGTTCGCGAGCTGGACGAGCGCGCCTTCGCCGAGCCCGAGACCGAGAGCCTTTCTTCGTCGTCCTCGCCCAAGCCGCAGACTGTGCCGCCCAAACCTGCGCCTGAAGCCGCCAGGCTACAGACGCAGGGAAGGCGGCTGATCGCGCAAGGCGGGCTGCGTACCGAAAGCACCACGCTTAGCCCGCTGTGGAAGATGGGCTACGGCAGCGCGGGTTACTCGGGCCGGGCGCTGCTGGATTACACACGCTACCGGCAGACAGGCGACGTCCGCTTCCTGCGCACGGTGGAGCGAATGGCCGACCGCTATCTGGCGGAGGGGTTGCCGCGCGAGCGCGGCGACTTGTGGCCGCGCGCGGCTGGCCAGGTGATTTCGCTCATGACCGCCTTGTGGTTCGAGCAGGCCATCGCGGCGGAGAAGCGGGCGCGCTATCTGGAGTTCGCCCACGCCACCGCGGATATGGCGCTGGCGCTGTTCCCCAAAAACGGCCTGTTCCGCGCCGACGGCACAGCGCAGCATTACGAAGCGATCACGGGCGCTGACGATCTGGTCTACGCCCTGCTCCAGCTTTATGCCGCCGCCGGATCGCCGCCCAGACAACTGCCGCACATTGACGTCAACTGGTAGGGGAGCGCTGCGGGTGTATAATCGCGGCATGCCGCTTCGAGTGCTGTTGGGGGGATTGCTGTGCGCGCTTGGCGCGGCGGGCCAGTCCAGTCTGCTGGACCTGGCCATGCCTGACGCCAGGGTGCTGTTCGGGGTCAATGTTGCGCGCTTGCGGAGCTCGCCGCTGGCGCAGCAACTCTGGGGGCAAATGCGCGACCGGGAGGAAGCCAGGACGCTGGTGCTCCTGACGGGCTTCGACCCGATGGAGAACCTCCACGAGGTGCTGGTGGCCACTCCCGGCAAGGTGGGCTCGGTACTGATGATCATGCGGGGTGATTTCGCGCGCACCGATCTGGCGGCAGTCGCGCGGCAGCGCAGCGAGCGGCAGGAGAACTACCAGGGCGTGGAAATGCTGGTCTTCGCGGAAAAGGAAGGCGAGCCGGCGGCGATGGCTTTCCCGGCCGCCGATCTTGTTTTCTGGGGCGATGCAGCGAGCGTGCGTGGCGCGATCGCGCGGCGGGGGCGGGCGGGCCTTGCGGCCGGCGAATTGAGGCGCAAGGCGGAACAGTTGAGCAGGCGCTTCGACGCCTGGGGCTACTCGATCGCTCCCATTTCCGAGCTGGCCGCGCGGGCGCCCAAGGAGCAGACCGCCGGGATCTTCGAAGGCCAGGTGATGAAGGCCATCGAGCAGCTTGGAGGCGGCGCGCGCC